>NZ_PPEU01000034.1:0-8342 GCF_003056015.1 Candidatus Similichlamydia epinepheli
AGCAATAGAACCAGACTTTGCTAATGTAATTAAACGATCTGCAAGAGGACGCAACGCTTTAGCCTTAACGACAGTCGTCTTGACACTACCACAAACAACCAAAGACTTTAGCATGTTTTAAATGTGCTATTTACGGATTTGGGAACGAGATTCGTTTCCAGGAACGGAGGCTACACTCGTATCCTTAAGATTGGGAAACGGGTAGGGGACTGCTCTGATCTTTGTGTATTGGAGTATCTCCCTGAGTAGGCTTCGCTTATTTTAAACGGCGGGGTTTTCTGGGGAGATGGTGTACAAGTTTGCAATTAATGGTTTCGGGAGAATTGGCCGCACTGTTTTTAGACGTTTGGTTGAGAAGGGGCTTTTATCAAGTATTTCCGCTATAAATGATCTTTCTTCTTTAGATAATCTTGCATATTTGTTGAAATTCGACTCGACTCATGGTGTGTTGCCTTGTTCAGTTTCTGTTGAAGATGATTTTCTAATAGTTGATGGGCATCGGGTGGTGATTTTTAGAGAGACAGACCCGAGTTGCATTAAATGGGGTCAGCATCAGATTGATGTCGTGATAGAGTCGACAGGTCGTTTTTGCTCTAAAGAGAGAGCCTCTTTACACCTTAAAGGGGGTGCACGTTCGGTTTTGATTTCGGCTCCAGCAGACGATATAACACCTATTGTCTGGGGAGTTAATCATGATCAGGCGCTTTCTTTTGTGGATAAAGTGTTTTCTGCGGCTTCTTGTACCACGAATTGTGCAGCAACTTTACTTGATGTTCTTGATAGAGCGTTTGGTGTTGAGGCGTGTTCTTTGTCTACGATTCACGCGACAACTTCATCTCAATCTCTCTTAGACTCTCCTTCTGCTAAAAACATGAGATTATGTCGTGGAAGTTTACAAAATATCATTCCTACATCAACCGGCGCTTCGAAAGCTGTCGAGGAGGTATTGCCTCGTTTGAGAGGGCGTTTATTAGGTACGGCATTTCGTGTTCCTCTTCCTAATGTCTCTCTTTTAGATCTTGTTCTGACATTTAGATCTTTTGTAACGCTTAATAATGTTATTAAGTCTTTAGAAGAGGCTGCATCTGGTTCTTACAAAGGGATCATTACTGTGACTAACGATTTCCTCGTATCGAGCGATATAAGAGGAAATTGTCATTCATCGATTGTGGATTGTAAAGCATCTGTTGCTATAGAAGGTCAATTGGTTAAGTTGGTTGCTTGGTATGATAACGAGAGAGGATACAGTGCAAGGGTGGTTGATCTTGTCCAGTTCATTTGTGACCGGTGTTTATAGGTTGTTAGTTTAATTATTTTTCCTTTTGGAAGATTAGTCTTAGAATAGGCTGTTTTCCTTCATTCTTATTGCAGATCTTGAGGTAGTGACTGTGCATTTTACGAGAGAGCCTATTGTTGAAACTGTGATTACTGCGAGAGAAGGTGCCAAGTTGCTCGTACGGAATGCTCGAGGGGCAGAGGAGTTGGACACTTACTTGGTAGAAGCTGTTGAAGTTGTTATATTTGGTGGAGCTGTTTTTTATCGTTCTGCTAGTCGGCCGAGTGCTTTTTTGGTGCCTGTTGGAGAGTATGAAGTCATTGAATGTAATTCTAATCGTTCTCACCTTAAGAAACCTTCGGAACGTTTGTCACGTCAAAGTCATCGTGAATCAGCTGTTGCTTCTTCTCTAGAGACCTCTACAGCTTCTTCCTCACCAAAGAAGACGTCTTCTTCCAGTCACCATGTTAGTACCACTGTTCCATCTAAGAATTGGAATAGTAGCTATAGTCAAGATGTACATCTAACTGAATCGCCTTCTAGTAAGCCGAAAAGAGTTCGTTCATCTTCTTCTAGAGTAAAAGGCAGATGCCCACCACCTTTCCCAGAAGAACAACAAGTCTCTGAAAATATCGATACTGCTTCTAAAAGTAATGACGATGTAGTAGATCGTGCTTCGAAAATTTTGGCTTCCCTCATTCCACCTCCTTCAACACTTGTTTCCGACACTCTTGTAGGGCAGAAAAAGTCTGCTGGGCAGAATTCTACATCGCATCAAGAACAACCTAGAAACAGAGGTGTACGTTCTGGTTCTGGGAAACGCGGGCGTTTTGATAGAGATAGAAGAAAAGAAATCGATTGAATCTAGGAGGGCTACTTGAAAAAGACTTTTTTTTGCTTTTTTTATTTTTTGCAGTCGATTCTTTACGGTGGCCCGATTCTTAAAGTTAGTTCTTTCGATGAATTACCTAGAGTTTTCGCTAAGTTGAATCCTCTTCAAACATTTGTTTTTCTAGATGTAGATGATCTTGTTTTATCTCCGAAGAGTAGCTTGGGGAGTGTGTCATGGTTTAAGGAAATGAAGAATATGCTTCTTCAACATGATCTGACAGATGAGCAATCTTCCTATGTACGGTCAGAGGTATGGGATTTTGGCCTGCGTCATACCTCGTTTTATCCTCCTAGTGAATCTTTAATGGACGCTTTGCGCTATTTGAAATCTAGAGAATTTCCTATTTTAGGAGTTACGAGGAGATCGATTTCATTTGCTTCTACTTTACCTTTATATTTAAGCAGTATCGGATGTGATTTTGCATCCGTACTTCCTTCTTTTTTGCGTATTTCTCATTTTCTTTCAGCTAAAGATCCAAAGTCTGCTTGGACACAAGGGGTTTTATTTGTAGGACCGTTATCAATATCGGAAGCTATTGAGAGGTTCGTACTAAATGTTTCTATTCCTGTGCGTTCTACAGTTTGTATTTCACTTGATAGTGAATTTTTGAATGAATGTCATAATTTCTTTTCAAAAAAGAAGACCAGCAACATAAGCTTACTGCTTAAGGCTGAAAGTAAATCTGATGAGAGAATGGAAGATGCGGAAGCGCAACTTCTTTCACTTACTTTATCTCCTACGGATGAAGAAATACGACAAACACAAAAATTCGACATCTCACATACGCGGAAAGACATTCTGAAAAAAATGAGGGATATCTGGAATCTATGCTCGGGGTGAGACTCGAACTCACACGGACCAACGTCCAAAGGATTTTAAGTCCTCCGTGTCTACCATTCCACCACCCGAACATGAACGCCCCCGAAGTGTAAAGTTGTCGTTACTTTGAGGTCAATCTTGAGCTTGGATCATGATACATTTTTTATGAAGATGGCTTTAAAGCAAGCTATGCTTGCATTTGATAATGGTGAGGTTCCTATTGGGGCGGTGATTGTTCATGATAATGAGGTTATAGCATCAGATTATAACAGAGTAGAAAAGCTTGTTGACCCAACGGCTCACGCTGAAATTCTTGTATTAAGACGCGCAAGTGAATCCATAAGTAATTGGAGGTTAAGAGGCATGTCTCTTTACGTTACTCTTGAACCTTGTCCTATGTGTATGGGTGCTATTCTTTTGGCTCGAATTTCTCGTCTTGTTTGGGCATCTTTTGATCCAAGAATGGGAGGAAATGGTTTGTCTGTTGGGTTGGCAAGAGATTGTAGTTGGGCCACTCTTCCTGATATGCGTGGTGGAGTTTTACGTAATGAATCATTACAACTTATTCAGACATTTTTTTCACTCCAGCGCAATAAGAAAGACAATTCATCTCCTTGAGTTTTTGGGCTAGAACTAGTAAACTCATATAAAGTTTTTTTCTAGGATTGGTTTTTTATAATGAGCAAGAAGAGAGAGAGAAAGGAGCGACTTCATCCGGAATATCGCATGGTTGCCTTTGTTGATACTTGTACTGGCGTTCAATATTTGTGTGGAACAACCTGGAATGGCAAGCAGGATAAAGTATGCATGATTAATGGGATTGAGTATCCCTTGTGTGAAATTTCTATTTCCTCTTCTTCTCATCCACTTTTTACTGGGCAAAAATATGTTGATACAGAGGGAAGAATTTCTAAGTTCAATAAGAGATATCGGAAGAGTTCGTCCTAAGTAAGCTTTTGAAATTTGTGTAATCACATGTCAGGTGAAGAAATTATATTTGATCCTTCTTTCAGGGAGAAATTTTTTGAAAGAGTGGAGCAAGTTCAGTCTCAATTATCTGACGAGTCTGTTTTTCAGGATCAAAAAGTTTTTGTGGAACTATCTAAGGAACATTCTCGTCTTGTTGAGATTACTAATGCTTTTATGGAGTGTGATCGTATAGATCTAGAGTTAAAATCTGTTCAACAAATGATTGAGACATCTTCTTCAGATGAGAGCATGAAATCTTTCCTGGAAGAGGAGCTTCAATTTCTTACAAAAAAACGTGAAGATGAAACTCGTCTTCTTGAACTTTTGCTTGTTCCGCCTGATCCTTTGGACGATTTGAATACTATTGTTGAAATTAGAGCTGGCACAGGTGGTGATGAGGCTGCCTTGTTTGTGGCAGATTGCGCGCGCATGTATCAACTTTATGCCGCAGAAAAGAAATGGAAAATTGAGACTCTTTCCGCTACTCCTTCTTCCTTAGGTGGATTCAAAGAGTATATTTTTGAAGTTACAGGCAAATCGGTTTATAGAACGTTTAGGCATGAATCTGGAACCCATCGAGTTCAGAGGGTTCCTGTTACTGAAGCTCAAGGACGGCTTCATACATCTGCAGTTACGATTGCAGTATTAATTCCTGACGATCCTTCTGCCCAAAAGTTAGAAATTGATGAGAAAGATCTTAAGATTCAAACATGTAGAGCTTCTGGGGCGGGTGGCCAGCATGTCAATAAAACTGATTCTGCTGTTCGAATTACGCATATTCCATCTGGAATAGTTTGTTATTGCCAAGAAGAGAGGAGTCAGCATCGTAATCGAGATAAAGCTATGAGATTGCTAAAGGCAAAGCTTTCTGAGAAAATAAGTTCTGAGAAGTCTGCAGAGGTAGCGGCTTTACGAGCGTCTCAAGTTGGTAGTGGAGATAGATCGGAACGAATTAGAACATATAACTTCCCTCAGAATCGATTAACGGATCACAGAATTAAAATGACACTTTACTCTCTTGATCAGGTGATGAATGGTGGATTGGAACCTATTTCGTCTGCTCTCATTCGTTGGCATGGTAAAAATAAATGCTCGAAGTCGAAAAACTTTCCGTAAAAGAACTGCTGAATAAATGGCGATTTGCAGCCAAACAAATTGGTCAGACTGCAATTGATATCGATTGGTTTTTTTGTCGTAAGTTCGATTATTCATGTTTATCGGATCTATATTTTAATGAAGATAAATTCCTTGATAAGAGGTTTGTTTGCGAGCTCGAATTTGATCTGAAACGATTGATAGAAGGATGTCCGCTTGAATATGTTTTAGGTGAGTGTTTTTTTGATGGAGAGTGGATACAAGTTCATTCATCGACTTTGATTCCTAGGCAAGAAACAGAAGAACTACTTAGGCATATTCCTTGGGGACATATACCTTATGATGGTCGTTATCTTGATTTAGGTTGTGGTAGTGGATGTCTTGCCTTGTCTATGAAGAAGATTATGTCTAATGCGATCGTTTGTGCGTCTGATATTTGTTCTTTGGCCCTTGATGTTGCTCATAGGAATGCTAAATTGTTATTGAGAGATATTATTTTTAGAGAAGGAAGTTGGTTTTCTCCTTGGGAAGGGGAACTGTTCGATCTGATTGTCTCCAACCCCCCCTATTTGGGAGAAGAGGAATGGATTAACATAGACCGATCTGTTAAAGATTTTGAGCCCAAGAAGGCTCTTGTCTCCGGAGCTACTGGGTTAGAGCATCTGACTATAATTTTGCAACAAGCACAATCTTATTTAGTTAAGAGAGGACATTTGGTTCTTGAGATTGGTTATTTGCAATGTAAAGAAGTTGAAAGAATTGCTAGACGATTTGGGTGGTTTAGTGTGAAGTCGCAAAGGGATTCTTTTGGGAAGGATCGTTTTCTTATTCTTAGTTGTGATTAGGTGGAGTCATGTTTTCTTTTTTGAGAAATGGATTGACTAAATTATTCCGTGGGATAAGCAACAAGAAATTTATTAGTGAATTTGATGCTCAAATCTTATTCGAGCAGTTACGTTCACTGCTTATAGAAGCAGATGTACATTTTTCCGTTATCGACTATCTTTTAAACAGAGTAAAAGACCACTCATCTGATGCCATTGAACTAGGGAGTTTTACACCTTCTTATCTTTTTGATTTGATCTATAAAGAAATTAGTTGTTTGCTCGGTTGGGACGAGAGAAGTCAACTTGAATCCGATAATTGTTTTGATAAAATAGAAAAAGAGATCTTAAACCTAGTTGAAAGTGATAAAATAAGCAGCTGGATATTTTGTGGGCTTCCAGGTCAAGGTAAAACTACACAGGTAGCCAAGGTTGCATATTTCTTAAAAAATAGTAATTCTTCTCTTTCTATTGGTTTAGTTTCGACAGACAACACTAGACCTGCTGCTGGAGAGCAGTTACGTTTACTTGCTGAGCCTTTGGATTTTCCTGTTTTTATTATTCAACCTGATCAGAGCCTTGATATTTTTATTGATTCTGTTTTGAAAGAGTCTAAAAAAAGAAATTGTCAACTTCTTTTAGTAGATACGGCAGGCTGTTTGGAAACGGACTTGGATGGATTAAATCAGGTTCAAGAGATTGCAGTTCGACTCTTTTCGGAAAAAGTTTTTTTTGTTGTTCATGGAGGAAAAGGTCAATCCGTTTTAGAATCTTGTCTTTGCTTTCAAAAAAGGATCGGATTGACGGGTTTGATTGTGACCATGTTGGATGGAGAGACAACTGGTGGTTGTTTGCTTTCTATGGTTCATAGGCTAGGTCTGCCTATAGAGTTTGAAGGGTTTGGTGAGCATCTTGATCATATTCGTTTGTTCAATCCTCTTTCCATGACTGATCGAATTTTAGGACTTGGGGATCCGTTTAATCTTAAGAGAAAATTAGAAAGCTCTTTAACGCCTGAACAGATAGAGGGTCTAAATAAAGATGCTTTGACAGTTGAATTTACGTTTCAGGATTATCTTGACAAGGCGCGAATATTGAGAAGTTGTGGGCCTCTTACTACTCTTTTAGCAATGGTTCCGGGATTTTCTAACTTGAGACTGAATGAAAGCGACTTTATTCTTTCTGATTCTATTATTTGTTCGATGACAAAAAAAGAAAGGAAATGTCTTGTTCAATTTTCAGAAAAGAATTTGCTTAGGATTGCTAAAGGAAGTGGTCGATCTGTTGATGAAGTTAAGCGAGTTATTGGTAATTTTGAGGCGTTGAGATCTACCTTTCGTGAGATGGGTTCATCATTTGATTTAAATAAATTAACAAAAATAATGGGAGAAATGAAATGGCATTAAAGATTCGGTTGCGACAACAGGGACAGAGGAATCGCAGAATGTATCGTTTTGTCGTTGCAGATGCGCGTTGTCCTCGTGGAGGTCGTTATGTCGAATGTCTTGGCTGGTACAACCCTTTTGCAGTAGAGGGGAAAGCCGAGTTCTTAATTTCTGAAGAAAAGACACTGTACTGGTTGGAGAGAGGAGCTCAACCAACTGATAGTTTCATTCATTTTTTAGAAAAGGCATCGCCATCTGCAATTGCATTTTTACAAAATCGACGGATAATGCGAGCGAAGAAAAGAAAAGAAGAAAGAAGAAGGGCATCAATTCGAAAGAATGGTTCTAATCGATAGAGCGAAGTGAATATTTCTATCCTTTCTCTTTTCCCATCTTATTTTAATGGTCCTTTTTCTTCTTCTATACTTGGTCGGGCAATTGAGGATGGTATTTTGACAGTTGACCTCGTAGATTTGCGCGATTTCGCCCTTCGCAAGGGAGGACGAGTGGATGATCGAACTTATGGGGGTGGTCCTGGAATGGTTATAGAGCCTCAGGTTGTTGTGTCCGCTGTTCAGAGGCATTCTCGTCCTGAGACGCGATCTGTTTTGCTTTCACCTGCAGGACGCCCTTTTACGTCTCGCGTTGCTAGAGAATTTGCACATGAGAAGCATCTTCTTCTTCTTTGTGGTCATTACGAAGGAATAGACGCTCGTGTATCTGATTTATGTATAGATGAGTCTATTTCTGTAGGGGATTTCGTATTAACTAATGGTTGTCTTGCAGCTCTTGTGGTTGTGGATGCTTTAAGTCGGTTTCTAGATGGTGTAGTTGGATGTGAATCTTCTGTGTTAGAGGACTCATTCGAGAATATGATTTTGGATTTTCCCCATTACACTCGTCCAAGATCGTATCTAGGTTATTCTGTTCCTTCTGATCTACTTTCAGGAGACCATCAAAAGATATCTGATTATCGAGCAGAAGCAGCCCTTGAGGAGACAGTACGTATTCGTCCAGATCTTTTAATTTCGTATCTTTTTGACAATTTATCTGAGAGAGACAGCCTGTTGATTAGATATACT
>NZ_PPEU01000035.1:0-8328 GCF_003056015.1 Candidatus Similichlamydia epinepheli
ATACAGACAAAAGATGAATCAATGAGGCCTCTGACCAAATTAAATCTGGTGAGGCTTGGACAAGTATTATAACATTTTCTTTCACAATAGATCGAAGACGCACAACTCCTTCTAGAAGTGCTTCATGCGGCAACAGAGAGACGTGATCTGAAAATAACCTTTCGATTTGTGCATGAAAAAAGAAATCAAGTGGCAAAGATATTAAAGAGTTTTGGAGAAGCTGTTTAGGATCATTTAAATAAGTTATATCCAAACCAAACTGAACCCTATAGGCACGAGACCTCGTAGCAAGTTCTAAAATAAAAGAAATTAATCCTGGATCAGGAAAGATGAATTGATCTGATCTAAGCCGTAATAAGAGAGCGTTATAACCAAGAGAAAGAGCCTTCAAGGAATAGAGGGTTGCCAACTTTTCTCTTTCCAAATCATGACATCCCTGGTAGTGGAGGAATTCTCTTTCCGGCAACTCCAAAAACCTCATTGAAAAAGTAGGCCTCAAGGTACGAACTAGAATTTTAGAGCAACTTCCTAAGTATGAAAGTGACTCAGCCAAGCTAAATGCTTCTTCTGAATTTTGAATATGAAGTACTACTTCATCTGATGACCAAGAACAATAATCAGATCTGAGAGCTAACTTAGTAAGCTTCTCAATACGTAACGGAGGAAGACCTGATAAAACTTGACGAAGCTTCCAACGTTTATAAGCAAGGGAAACAAGTTCATCTTTCATGTAAGTGCTCCCTAAAAAGATACAACTGGAGACGATTCCAATGGTATGTATATCTCTCGATCTTTTGTGAATGTATAAATTTCTGTTTGTTCTCCTGTTGTTAAGAAAAGATCACCTTCGTTCGAGAGATAAATACTTGTCTTAGTATCAATCCCCCAAGCATCTTGAACATGTAAAGCAGGTCCAATGCAAAATCCACTACGATTCACAATTGTTCTTGTTTCATGACAGTAGAAATCGTCTAAAGCAGGCCCCAATCCAACACAAGATTGTGTCCCAAGTGAATATCCTAAAGAAGACCTAAAAGATTCCCCAAAGTCCGCTAAAGAAATAAAATCTCTAGCAACTCTATCAACTTCCCATCCCAAACAAGAATGTCTATCTCTACGACGTTCGCGCATGAAATCTAAAGCGACATTTTGAGTTTTTTTACCCAAAAAGAAAAGATTAGACAACTCAGAAGGAGGGTTGTCTCCAAGAAAAAATGATCGTGACAAAGTGGCATAAGGAGAATCTTCTTCTTGTTTACGACAAGATAAGTCGACAAGAAGATAATCTCCCCAATGTACATACATAGAATCAAGAGAACGTGCAAATGGATATGATGAATGTTCGTTCACAAGAACTCTAGGGGGGACATTCGTAACGCAGCCATACTTATTCAACACAGATATTAAATAACTTTGAATAGAAGTCTCTGTAAGAGAACCATCAGATAATCCGTCACTTATTTTTTTAGGTAAAGAAGAGCAAATTCTCTGCAATACAGAAGCCGCAAAGAGATGTTTTTTCAAATGGGTTTGAGTCCAAGTTTGCAACAGCTCAGAAACAATATCTTCGCTTGAAACAACTTCAATGCCAAAACTACGAACCAAAGTATACAGACCAGCATCTAAAAAAGATATTTGCGGAACAAAGGATTTAAAGGAAAATTCAGAAGCAATACGAATTGATGAACCTAGTAAAGACTCAAAAAATTCGTTGCGTTTACGCCAAGAGGAATAAGCTCTTACTTCAATTGGGCATTCCACAAAAGAGAAATCCCTTTCATCGATTAATAGAAGAGCAGAACCACTTCTTGGAATCCAAAAGTATAGTGGAAATTCCACGTTAAGAGGCAGCTCTGGGGAAAAAAAATGAACGAATACATCATTTCTACTTTTATAAGAACAAAGTAACCACCCATCGAGAGACGACTCTTCCAAAAGCATTTGCGCCTGTAAAATTCGGCTTTCAACTGGAGAGATAGCTGACAAAGACCCCTGCCTAATCATCTAACTTGCGAAAAATAATTGGCTTACTTCCGTTACAATTGAAAGTGAACCAATGATTATTAGAAATAACATTCCTTGCCAATTTAGTACTCGCAAATGTAATGAACCTAACTTCAACTCTTGTAAGGCAATATAAACAGGTATAAGTCCATATAAAGTAGCATCACCTAGTCCTCCAGAAAGATTCAAGGAGTAAAGGAACACTTTAGGAATGCAAACAGCAAACAAAGAGGCAAGCAATAGGACATAAAAGGGCAATATAGATCTATTATGAAAGAGAGGTTGCTTAAAACAGCCACGTAAAAAGTCGATAAAAGAAAGAGTTATTCCAAGAAAAGATGTGAACAAAACAATTAAACTAAAACAAGTAGACAAAAATGCAAAAAATTTCATTTGCAATGTATTGGCAAGTGGAATTGTCATTGGAATACCTGCCTGATAAGACTCAATCAAGCTGTTTGGACCATCAAGAGGCAAAGACCCAAAAGAAAATATCACCCATAAAACATACATCAACCACGTTAGAAAAATTCCGAAGATGATAGCTCGCTTTATTAAAAAACTATTTTGAGAATTCACTCTGAGAGACGGTATGATCATTTGATGACTAAAGGAAGTCAAACATATCGGAAGTGAAGAAAGAACTGATTCTCCTCGCACCCAAGTAATTGAACGACAATCAAATAAATTTGCCATATAGAAGAGAAGGCAAAAAAAACAAATAAATAAAGCTTTAACTAAAAACGAATTGACATACATCAAAGCATCTCTTGAAGAACCAAGGAGAATTACTCCAAATAAAACTACAAGAAAAGCTCCAAATAAATAACCACCTGGAATTTGTATATTCATAAGTTCACTGGCCATACCTGCAATATAGGCAACTATGGAAGAGAAGCAAATGAAACTATGAATACAGAGAGCAATAAAATATAGTGCCGAAGGTAATTTTCTTTTAAATAAAGAGAAGAAATTTTCTGAATCCCTATTAGAAAAAAGCTCTAGAAAGAGCAGTGAAGAAGACAATGAAAAAATAGATGACGTAGTAAGAGTAATCAAGCCCTTAAAACACCCTTGCTCTGCCATAGCTGCAGGAAGCACAGTAATGCCTCCACCAATGCATGTGCCAACAACGAGAAAAACATGGTCCCAAAATTCAACACTAAAAAAACAAGACCGACACGTACGAACAAAGGAAAGATAAATTCTCTTCAATGGCATAGAACAAATCCAGATATGAGTTATTTAATGTGTAAAACTCGCGAATTGTCTATCCCTTCTCCACCAATAAAATGAACATGAACATGAAAAATAGTTTGTCCTCCTTTTTCTCCTACATTTAGCAAGAGTTTATAGCATCCCTCTAAGGAAAACATTTTAGCTAACTGTTTAGCTATCTTAAATATCTCCTGAAAAATGGTCAGCTCCTGATCAGGAATATGATCCAGAGTGGAATACAATTTCTTAGGGATAATAAGAAAATGATGAGAAGAAACAGGGAAACGATCACGAATCACAACAATAAGTTCCGTCTCCAAAATTTTTTCGGAAGGAAGCTCACCATCGATAATTTGTTGAAAGATAGTTTTCATAAAGAATCCCTTTATTCGCTGCCAAAGGTGTAACCCTTCTCGGATTTTAAGACAAACTCCAACGCCTCCATAGCTGCCTTTTTAGTCTTCCAAACGGAAAGAAATCGATTTTTATGACAGAAAACACCACCCTTTATTTTAGACTCTCTTTCGAATTCTTCTCCAAAAAGACCTGCCCAATACTCAGGAAGGAGCATTCTAGAACTCATCGGCTTTTCCATAGACTCAGGAATGGCACGCAAATGCCACTCATTATGTGAAGGCATCACTAGGAAAACAGCAGGGTGATGCTCCCCTCCAGCGAGAAAAAAACTCTCCATCCAAGGAATACTCTCATCAAAAATCAATGACAGTTTACTCTCTTGCAAAGTCTTTTTAACAACTTCAAAACTAGAAAGAACATGATCTTGTCGTCTAATAAATCGCTCAAGGTAGCCCAAACAAAAATCTAATGCAGAATTAAAAGCTTCATTCTGCTCCTCATCTGTAAATGGACGAAGAGCATTGAAATTTGATATTACCATTGAAAAAGTGCAAACACCTTTCTGTGGGTTACAACGACCACAATCATCATCATCAATTCCTATCACCAAAGAATTTCTGAGAGCATTAGAATGTCTACTAGATAATTTGCCATTCTCTTCCAAAAAATTAAGCACCATTCCACAACTGCTCAGCTCGCCATCATATTCAATTTGGTGATGATCGAATCTCTTCTCTTTAGGATCGAAAATACCACCAACATCACAAACGTATTCACATTTATCCAATACAAAAGGGTCTCTGGTCCTAAAAATCAATTCACGGTTAATGCATTTGCAAATCAAAAGAAGAGCGCATGCAGTAACTTCATCTGAGTGAAACGTTCCATCATGTGTCCCTAAACTGTTCGGGATTCTCTTACCTTCCACCATCTTAAGACTCCAAACTTTTTTCCATGACAAAACAGTCTTCAGTTCAAAAATTTATTTTTTTTTAATGATGACCTCATAGCTAAAATCAATCCGAAACAATACAACAAAAAAATCGCGATCATCCAATTCAAATATTGGTTACATGACAATAAAAAAGCAGTAAGTCCAGGTATAAGCAACCCACGAAGTCCATTCATAAATAAATTCAACTGAGTGTAATGACGACTCACTACACTTTGAGAAAATATGGTGGGTGAAAGATCCCAAATTAACCTACTACCCGCAATTACAACCCCGTCCAAAAAAAAAGTTAATCCTAGAAAAGAAGAAGACTTACCATCAGAGGCTACCAGGAAATGAAAACAGGCCAATTCAGATAAAGCTAATAAGATTAACCAATTAAGAGCAAAAAATGGGTTATGACAAAAGAAATTGCTTCCTACCAAAGAAACCAGGTAACCACCTAATGCACGTCCCCATAAAGAAAATGCCCAAAATTTTGTATATGTAAGAGCCTCTTTAAAAGGAGCAAGAAAAAGAGGTATGATCATTTTAAATACAAGCATGCCGCTGCCAACAAAGAAAAAAATCACATGAAAGCGAACTAGAAACATATTCCCCCAAAAGAGAGGGAAGAGTTCAGAAATGCTCAAAAGAGTATTGTCGTCTTTCTTAAAATGTTTTTGTAAAGAACACTCTTTATTTACTAGTAGTACCTGAATAACAAGGCCAAAAAGTGACCACAAAGTCAACTGTAAAAGAAGAGAAGAAAAAGACAAGTGTCTTCGATCTAACACCCACCCAAAAAAAGGGGCTAAAAAAATACTTAAAAGATATTCATATGATTGAATCTTTGTCCAAACCTTAAATCTTTTTTCTTGATAAAGGACATGAAGAGTCTCTACCCAATAAGGAAAAAGAGTTTTCATAACGGAAAAGTAAATCAATAGAATACTCAAAATGATAGTTGGAGTTGCTTGTAAAAAAAATAGAGAGAAAAAAGGTAAATGAGCAGTAATACCCAGGAATCCTATAAGATAGACAGGATGAGTATGAGCCTTAGTAACAGAACAAGCAAAAATACCCAGAAAACCCAAAAATGGTGATACTGTCTTCAACACCGTTAACCAGGCCATGTCTCCAGAAGAAGCACAAAGATCACGAACGAGTATTAAAGGTATAAGGCTCAAAAAAACCTTCAATGGCTCCCTAAAAAACGAAACCATCAAAGGAGAAACAATAAACTGGAACATTTTTATAATGGTTCCTTCTTGAGTAGTGAGGTCTCTCTAAAGGGGAAAAGCATCAAGCGACATGCATACAGGATGTCGATGAAGTACAATCCCCGCAGCTTGGTATGGGGCAATAGCTCAGTTGGTTAGAGCAGCGGACTTATAAACCGCCGGTCCCAGGTTCAATTCCTGGTTGCCCCAACTTTGTTTTATTAGGTTAAAAAATAGATATAGAGAATAGTTTGAGTATATTCTCCATAGATCGTTTACAACCGTATCTATTTTATCTTAAAACCAACGGAAGCTTGTTGTAGCTGTAGAAGCTCTACTCCGTTTTCGCCTATATCAACAGCAAGGATCATACCTTGGCTTTCCACACCCATTAATCGAATAGGCTTAAGATTAGTTAAAACTACAACTTTTTTCCCAACTAGACTGTCTGGTGAGTGACTCTTAGCTATGCCAGAAAGAATTTGAAGTATCTCATTCCCAATATCTATACGAAGTACCAGCAATTTAGCTGAGCGCTGAACTGGTGTTGCTTCTAAAATTTTCCCAACACGCAAATCTAACCGGTCAAAATCCTCCATGCTAACCATTTCTTTCTTGCTAACAGGATCTGTAGTCGAAATTAACTGACTCATCTCTGCCTCGATCTGCTCATCAGAAATTTTCTTAAAAAGAATTTGTGTTGGAGGGCACTTGGATCCAGGAAGAACAGACTCTTCAGCACGTTCTTTCCACGTTTTATCTCCTAAACTCCCACTCCCACCAATCATCGACCACATTTTTTCAGCTGCTTCTGGAAGAATAGGATAAGAAGCAATAGAAAGCAGACGAATGAACTCTAAACAACAAAAAAGGACAGTGTTTAGTCGGTTAATTTGTTGAGCATCCTCCAAAAGCTTCCAAGACTGTGTCGTGTCAAAATATGCATTTGCTACGTGTGCACATTCCATTAAGACTTGTGTAGCTCTTCTCAAGCGACATGTCTCATAGCATTCACAGATTTCTTCCAACAAGACTTTTGCTTTACCTAAAGCTAAGTCATCCTCTTCTGTAAAGCCGTTACACTCTGGAACCACTCCACCACAACAACGATGCAACACTGTTAAGGTTCTATTTACAAAATTGCCAAATTTTCCAACCAAATCAGTATTACACTTGTTTTGAAAATCGTGCCATCGAAAATCAGAATCCGATAGTTCAGGAGCCGTAGCAGCTAACATATAACGGAACTGTTCTACGTCATATCGATTCAATACAGATTCTAAATCAATATGAACTCCATCTGTCTTACTAATCTTCTGGCCTTCTATTGTATAAAATTGATTGACTTGAAGGTCATCAACCAACTTGAAATTACCACCCTCACCCAGCAACATTCCAGGAAACATTAACCCATGAAATATCAAATTGTCTTTGCCAATAAATTGAACAAGACGAACATTAGGATCTTCCCAAAAATCTTTCCAAAGATTCGGGTCGCCCCTTTCTGCAGCCCACTCCATAGAGGCAGAAATGTAACCGAGAGGAGCGTCAAACCATACGTAAAAAACCTTTTTGGAAAAATCACACTCAGGAAACTCTGGGCATAAAGGAACCGAAACACCCCAATCAGTATCCCTAGTAATAGCTCTAGGATGCAAATCTTCCAAAATTGACAATAGAGAATTCAATACAGATGGTTTCCAATGTTCCTTTCCAGACAACCATTTTCTCAGAGCATCTTGAAGTAAATCCAATCGAAGAAAAAAATGAGCAGAAGCTCTTTTCTCTAGTTTTTTACCGGTAATCTTTGAAACAGGATTGAGAAGTGCAGTTGCTTCGTATGAAGCACCACACTTAGTACATTCATCTCCACGTGCTTCTTGAAATCCACAGAAAGGACAACGTCCCATAACGTAACGATCAGCTAAGAATCGTCCTTCTTCAGGGGAATAGAGATGATCATCTGTTTGTGGCTCAATAAAACCGTTAGCAGAAAGACTCAAAAAAAATGAAGAAACTAAATCTGCATGATACGGATTAGTAGTTCTGGAAAAATGATCAGTAGAAATAAGAAGTCTGTCTAAAAGACGTTTATTAAGAGTGTGATAAATTTGCGATTGTTCCTTAGCATTTTTCCCAGCTAATTCTGCTGCAATGGAAACTGCTAAACCATACTCATCTGATCCAGAGATAAAAAGAACAGAGTCACCACAAAATCGACAGAACCTCGAGAAAACATCAGCGGGAAGGTAAACTCCAGCTACGTGCCCAAAATGTAACGTGCCATTTGCGTAAGGCAAAGCAGCTGTTACCAAAATTTTTCTCCCTGTCATAACTCTCTCCATTCCAAAAAATTGACTTCCTATGAATGACGAGGGAGGGACTCTTCTATCCAACCACGCCTACGAGACGAGGAAGAAGCAATTCTTTTTTCAGTTGTTGTCATTTTGTGCACCTTTAGTCTAGGACCGTGATCGACGTTAGCAATTTCTTCATCGGGCTTTTCTGCGATCTCTTTCAACACTTCAAAAGGCAGATTACCTACAACTGTCTTGCCACGACCAAAAGCAACAGCCTTTCTAGTTTCTTTAATTG
>NZ_PPEU01000036.1:0-7938 GCF_003056015.1 Candidatus Similichlamydia epinepheli
TTCGATTTAAGAAAAGGAGATACTGTTTCTGGGACCGTTCGACCTCCAAAAGACAAAGAGAAGTATTTTGCTCTTCATCAAATTGATAAAATAAATGGGAAGGGGACTGCTGAATTACGTGATCGCATTCTGTTCGAAAATTTGACTCCTTGTTATCCGAGTGAGCGTCTCGTAATGGAAACTACTAGAGATATTTTCGCTACACGTGTCATCGATTTGATTAGTCCACTTGGCAAGGGACAAAGGGGAATTGTCTTAGCGCCACCTCGATCTGGCAAAACTGTTATGTTGCAAAATATTGCGCGAGCTATTGCTACAAACCATCCTGAAGTGACCCTTCTTGTTCTTCTCATTGATGAGAGACCAGAAGAGGTAACTGACATGTTGCGAACTGTTAAAGGAGAGGTTGTTGCATCGACTTTCGATGAGACACCTGAAAGGCATGTTCAAGTTGCCGAGATGGTTATTGAGAAAGCTAAGAGGCTAGTGGAAGTAGGTCATGACGTTGTTATTTTGTTAGATTCTCTTACAAGATTGACTAGGGCTTATAACACTGTACAACCACATTCTGGAAAAATCTTATCTGGTGGAATAGATGCCAACGCCCTTCACAAGCCTAAAAGGTTTTTTGGAGCTGCCAGAAACATTGAAGAAGGTGGATCTCTTACAATTTTTGCCACTTTGCTAGTTGAAACGTCGTCTCGAATGGATGAAGTTATTGCTGAAGAATTTAAGGGCACTGGAACAACTGAGCTATGTCTGGAAAAAGCTCTATCTGATCGTCGAATCTATCCTGCCATTGACATTGTTCGTAGCGGAACACGTAAAGAAGAAATGCTTTATCACCCCAGCGAACTGGAAAAAATTTATATCTTACGTCAGGCTACTACAGAGCTTTCTGTTATTGACGCTATGAATCTACTTTTAGGCCGTTTACGCAAAACTAATAGCAATGTGGAGTTTCTTCTCTCATTGAAAGACTAAATGTCTACTTGAGTAGAAGTATGCCTATTTTCAGAGTAAAAAAGCGTCATCTTCCAAACCTTGTTACATTATCTCGCTTCATGGTTGCAGGAGCTATTCTTTTTGACTTGGCAAGTTCGGTTAAAGAGTTTCTATTTATTGTTGGGATCATTTCAGATGGTCTTGACGGTTTTTTAGCAAGACGTTGGAAGGCGTGTTCCAAGATCGGTGGATTCCTAGATGTTTTGGCTGATCGCTCTCTTTTTTACTCTGTTATTTGGTACTTAGCCTCGTATCTTTCTGAAAAGTGGCTACACCATCTTTTTCTGTTCCCTTTAAGGGACGTAGCTCTTTCACTCTATTGGCTTCTTTGGTGGACTCGTCAAAATGGAGAGCAATCTTTTGTGATTCCAATACAAAAATCTATGCTGTCTGGAAAGATACTAACGGTTTTTCAGGCGATTTTAGTGATTGCCTTTTTCCACGAATTCGAACTTGGATGGAGTTGGTTTTTTTCTCATTTATTTATTACTTCGCTGACAGTAATAGAATTAGCTGTCTTTCTGTATTGATTTGTTACGAGTCTCATCTATCGTTGCGTGGCAGAGGGATATGTATAAGATCTCCCTCTCGGAAAGGTTCCTTCTGTTTTGGGTTAGCGTGAAGAAGACTTTCAACAGACACACCGTATTTATTTGAAAGAGTACAAATACTTTCCCCTTTTTTAATTAAATGCATGCCCTGAGTTTGGACAGATTTAATCTGTAGATCATTCTCTTCTTCAAGGAATAGAAATACTTGCTGGATTTTAGCTAATTTTCTACTGGTTGAGACTTTCTTTTGATGAACTTTAGACAGTTTCTTTTCACTCATTTCACCTTTAAGAAGAAATTCTTCTAACCTTTTTTCAAGGCAATCTCTAAATTTTTTTAACTCGTCTTCAATCTCTTCTAGTTCCTGTTCAAGCTCCTTTAAAAGATGAGTTGTTGGATCAAAGCTTTGTAAATCTCTGAATTTCTTTCTGAAATTTTCGTACTGATCTGAACATTTTTTTAAATCAGTCCGCAGAGTATCTATCTTGCGTTGCTGCCTAACAGATGGTTTACTACTATCTACCTTGGAAGGTTGTAATGGTTTGTCACTATTTTCCTCGTGAGAAGGATGTAATGGTTTTTCACTATTTTCTTCGTAAGAAGGTTGTAATGGTTTGTCACTATTTTCTTCGTGAGAAGGATGTTCAATAAGAGCAGATTCTATCTCTTCATGATGAGAATTCTCTAAAGAAGACGTTGTATCTTGGGAAGGCTCATCATGAGTAGTTTTTCTGTTTTCAAGTGTCATTTTCGGCAGTTTGCTTCTATGTGAGCAATGATCAAATTCCTTCTTTCTTTCATCCAAATCGTCATAAGGTGGGTCTTCTCCAGCAAGGAACCAATGAGGGATCCTCTTCTGTGCCAACAAAAACTCTTCGAGTCTCTCTTTAGACTTTTGAAAGTCATTACATTCAATTTGTAGATCCGATCTCAGCCTCTGCAAAACAGATCGAGAAATAGTAGATTTTTCCTTGGAAAGGAAAAAGTTAATTTCTTCGCAGATCACTTTCACTCGATAAATTGATTCATTAGCTCTCTCATAAATCAAAGAAAGATCCTCTAAGAGCTGTTTGTGAATTGCTCCCAGACAAGGTGAAGCGGTCTTGCTAACACATTGCGTCAGAAAACTATTAGCTTCTTCTATCTTAGATAGTAAGACTTTCCATTCCTTCTGTAAGTTTTGTACACGATAAGAAAAGTTTTGAAGGTCCTCACTTACTTCAGAAATAGGAACCTTATCATTTTGGGTGCGTTTGGCAATTTCTCGATCCAGTCGAATGGGACCGGACGAAGACTCACCTTGAAACTCGTCACCATTGATGCTGTTTGTCTGTGAAGTTGAATGAGATTTTTCATCAAAATTAACAATTTCTGATGAAGAATTAGGGTGAGATGTCGTAGTTTTATTTTTGTTTTCGTTTTTATTAGCTAAATCTTGTCGTACTTCTACTATCAATTCTTGAATATCTTTCCGAACTCGATCCAACTCTTTCTGCTTCACAAAGTTAGGAGAGATTTTTATTTTCTTAAGGAGAATTTCTACACGACGGATATTTTGCTGTAGCCTATTCAGCTTTGTGGGATTTTTCTTCTCAACCTTTGTTTTTAGTTGCATTAATGCTGAGAGCAGCTTCTGAAGCCGAATGCGCATCAATTCAGAAGCTTTGTTTTTGTCCTCTTCTTTTTTCCCCTTGGGAGTAAGCAAATGTGGTGTATTGACGGCTTTTTCAGCGGTGAAACATGAGACCAAACTTACACTCAAGAGTAGAGGGAGAATGACTCTTTTAGAAATCATATCGAATGTTTCTCCAGCTACAATCGGTCGTTTCAGACCAAAGTACGGCTATCCTTGTGGTCAGAAATGTAACAGAACTAATTCTGCATTTCATTCACCTTGATGGATAGGAACCATCTATAATCTGTATACTTTTTGTGAACCACCCTTATCTTTCCAGGGTAAGATTCTAGTTTTCATGAAGTTTTGACTTTTTTGTATTGAATTTCAACAGACTGACGAACTCTCATGAAGAGCGATCTCGCCTGAGCCATAATAGATTCAATTCTACTCTTAGACCAGAAATAGCAGCAAAAATTTAGTAACCAATTCAGACAACCCAATATCAAAAAAGAAAGAGAAGAACAAAAGCTAGTGGGAGAAGCAAATCCTACGCCATTACATAAGTCAAACAATGAGTAAAGAAAACCGATCATAGCTAGTGCAGATGAGAACTTCATCAAAAATAGAAAAGGAAATAACCTCTCTTCAAATTTGTGCCTTGTTTCATCAAGAGCCCAAAGAATCCTCTTTTCAATAAGAGAAAGGTCTTCATGCGATAAATGTCCTCCCTCTCTTGTGCAGGAGCTATTCTTTTGGATCAGTAGTAGACATGCACTATAAAAATCTTCATAAATAGATTGAAGAACAGAATGTATTAAAATATTTTTCTTTAACAGATCAAAAGGTCTATCTTGTGCTTCTCGTATGTAGAGAGTCATCTCTTTTTCCGTGATGAGGCACTTTCTCAAATGAAGGAAGTTTCTCATGAACATAAAGAAAGTGATAGGTAGAAAGAAGAGAAGGGGGAAAAAGATCCCTTGTGAAAAGAGTCCAATAGGGATAGGTAGAGAAAAAAGAAAATCGATTTTCATGATTCCGGTTTATGTGAATGCGATTTAACAAGTGTCTCAACCAAGAGAGATGACTATGGTGGTTAATCTTCTTCTCGCTAAACTTCAAAATAATTCTTCGTTAGGAGGAAATATGTTTAGGCAAGTAGTTCGATTTTTAGCTGCTTCTTTTATCCTCTTAACCGGAATCGCCCTTTACGGAGAGGGCGTCAATTTGGCGCCACTTTCATTTGACGAGTTAGCTAATGGGTCGTTTTTTCCAGCTGCCCTTCCTTGGGATTTCTCCCTTTATTATCTCTCTCTTCTTTTAGGCATGTTAGGTTTCGGTTTTGTCGTTCGTCTTATTCACTTGATTGGACCATTCGAATGGGGGGCCACGTTTCAAACTTTTTCCCTCTTCGGTCTACTAGAACGATTTATTGTTTCTGGAACAGTTCTAATATCAACACTTGCTGCAGGAAGCTTTCTCCAGGTGTTAATATATTTCACAAACCCAAAAGCACTAATTGAGAACTTTTCACCTTATCACGCAGCATTTTTTTCGGCTGTTTGTATTCTTTTTGTTGGTTGTGCTACGCATGTCTTTATTGAAGGTCCACGTAAACTTCCATCAGATGAAAAAAAAGAGTTTTGGCCCACTCTTTTTTCAGTTTTCATAAAAATATTTGTACAAACGTTAGCTGTATTTATTCTTTCAGTGCCATTCACAAAAGATTTCATCTTTGATCTCCTTGCGAAAGGTTTTTTATATATGTGTCCTTTGCACATGTCTTTTGGGTTAGGGTTACTTTTACCTAGTTTATCGGACGTATTTTTTGGTCAGATGTATGAGAGAAATGGAGTGTGGAGAGCCGTGAGACGATGGGTTCAGGCTCTTTCAGGTTGGATTTTCTTGATGGGAGCGATTTTCTTTGCGAAGACTTTTTCTGAAACTGTCTATTTCCCGTCCACAGTTTGGTCTCTTTGCCTAGTTTCTTACCTCACGTCTTTTTGCCTTTTCTGTTCGAAAGAGTTCGCCAATCCGTTGGTCTCTTGGGCATGGATTATCATTGCCATACTTGTAGTGGTTGCTTTTTTCGTATTCGAGAGAAACGAACTATTCGTTCAGAATATAGGAATACATCCAGTTCATGAGCAGTTAAGTTTTGTATTCCCATAGTTTGGGTCTCTTTATGCCTTTAATTGACACCCATATACATTGGGCAGATGATCTCCTTTGGCCTGCTCATTCAAGAGTGGAAGAAGCTATCACTTGTGGTGTGACATCTATGATGAATATTTGTCTCTCACTTTCAGACTTAAAAAGAGGTATAGAGTTACAGGATAAATATCCTTCATCAATAGTCTTGGCAGCTGCTCTTCATCCAGCCAATATATATGAGAAGAAAGACTTGTTCTGGGAGGAAGTCATACAAAAGGCTAAAGATGGAAAATTACACGCTATCGGAGAAACCGGGCTGGACATCTTTCATAAAACTGTCCCTCTTGAAGAACAACAGAGACGATTTTTACTTCATATGGAACTTGCAATCGAGACAGGATTGCCTTTAATTGTCCACTGCAGGGACGCTTTTGCTCATCTGTTGGAAATGCTAGACCATCACTACCTTAATCATCCTAAATGTAGACCAGGAGTAGTTCATTGTTTCGATGGAGGGAAAGATAAATGCAAGGAAATCCTCAAAAGAGGATGGATGGTGGGGATAGGAGGTAGAATAACTTATAAAAAATCTAATGTACTTAGGGAATGCATACAAGAAATTGATTCCGACTCGTACGTCCTTGAAACTGATGCTCCATATCTAAGTCCAGATCCAAACAGAAAAAGAATTAACGAAAGCAAATATCTCCCAGAAATCGCTCATTTCTTAGCGACTCTCCGTAGAGAAAAGATAGAAAAGATCGAAGAAGATACATCTCGCAACGCAAAAGTCCTCTTCGACCTCGACAAGCCAAAAAAAGGAAGCTGAAAGCACCCAAGCACACTATTTATACTTGTGCTTATGACGATCTCGCCTGCGCCTTTTTTTGCGCTTGTGCTTATTCATTTTGTGTCTGCGTTTCTTTTTGACCGATGACATAAACGTCCTGTCTTTTGTCCTTGCTAAGCAAAAAGGAGTCAAGCGATGTGTAGTCTACGATTTGTTCTTTTTTTTATAAACAAGAAGCCGTTAGCTTGGTGAGAAATCTTGAAATTTTTTAATGGAAGAAGGTTTCCAATCCTCAATTACGTTTTGACTCTCACCTTTGAATAAATTTGCAAACTGAGCCAACCTTGCCCTGTAAGCAAGTTCCACTTGACCTGTCATTCCATAACGGTTCTTAGCTATTATAATCTCTGCTGATCCAGGCCTATCGTTTGGATCATAATACTCTCTTCGTAGTAGAAAAAGAATAATATCAGCGTCTTGCTCGATACTGTTATGGACAACGAATTCATTCGCCACGAAATTGTGCCACGGAGTCACGGTTAGATCAAAAACATCTTCTTCACCATCTGGTGAACTTAAGATAATTTTGTCCCACACTATTTGTTTATGATTGTTTAGACAGGCGACCTCATCTCCTATTTGAAGTCTATCTAGGCGTTCCCATCCACTTTGAAGAAGAAAACGATGGTTAGCAGTAGCTCGAATGGTCCTACCTTTTTCTGTTCTTAGTAAAAAAACTTCTTTTTTACCATTTGTCCAACGTTTGGTAACTGCACCTAGGCATGGAATAGGATCGGAAAGAGGGGTCTTAAGGCTCCAAACTTTCTGCTCAGGA
Organism: Candidatus Similichlamydia epinepheli; assembly: GCF_003056015.1. Classification (NCBI taxonomy): domain Bacteria; kingdom Pseudomonadati; phylum Chlamydiota; class Chlamydiia; order Parachlamydiales; family Candidatus Parilichlamydiaceae; genus Candidatus Similichlamydia; species Candidatus Similichlamydia epinepheli. The sequence continues at coordinate 6,951 of NZ_PPEU01000036.1, forward strand.
TTGATAACATCTATTCTTTGAATGTCATTTGATAATGCAATTTGTGTTTCTCCTGTTAGACATCCTGACTCACGTAGATCGCTCATTATTGGTCGATGGCCAGGTCTCTCTTCTACTTTACGGGAGAGCTGTGCTAAACAAAGCAAAGGGATGTGAAGTTCTCTAGCTAAATTTTTCATCATCCTGGAAATTTCGGAAATTTCGTTTTGCCTGCTGTCCACGTAACGTCCACTTTTAGGACCATCTAGCAATTGAAGATAGTCAACCATCAGCAATTCGATATTAAACTTTTCTTTCATTCGCCTTGCGCGTGTTCTCAAATTAGAAATGTTCAAATTTGGCTGATCTTCAATCACCATTGGTGAGTGCTCAATTTTTTTTACGCAGCTCACTATCCTCTGAAATTCCGCGCCGGTAAGGTCTCCTTGTAAAATTTTGCTCAAAGATATTTCAGCTTGGGAGGCTATTATTCTGTGTATGAGTTGCTCCGTTGGCATTTCCAACGAAAAAATTCCAACTGGTTTTTGTTGCTCGAAACATATATTTTCCAAAATGTTTAGTCCTAGTGCTGTCTTGCCCATCCCAGGACGTCCAGCTAAGATAATCAGGTGAGCAGGGTTAAGTCCATTGATCATGTGATCTAAATCGTGAAATTTCGTTGGGACACCTGTCACTCGTGAGTGATCAGGGCCTTTACTTAGGAAATCACCCTGACGCTTTTCTAAAACTTCTAGGAATGGTGTTTGAGAAGATGGATGTTTCCCTTGAAGAAAGTCTGCAAGAGCCAATCCATTTCGAGCATGTATCTTTTGGCTTATTTGGAAGAAAATGTTTTGAGCCTTATCTAAAGCTGCTTGAACATCATCTGGCTCATCTCGTGCCTCTTTTTCAACCTTTTGTGCAGCTCGAATCATCTTTCTGAGAGTAGATTTGTCCTTTACAAGTTTGACGTACTCTTCGACATATGTTGTGAGGCCAGAGAGATGTG
>NZ_PPEU01000037.1:0-7863 GCF_003056015.1 Candidatus Similichlamydia epinepheli
TAGAGAAGTGTTTTCTTGCTCTTTACAAACAAGTAGCTAGAGATTTCAAAATTCTCTTTTCTGGAAGAGTCGATCCTCTACTTGCGGATGTAAGAAAATGGGCAAGTCAAGAACCATGTCTTAGGTTCAAATATGAAGATGAATTTGTCACTGGAAAGCTCCTCGACGTTTTGGAGGATGGATCTGGACTTTTTGAATTAGAAAATGGGAAACAAAATTTGTTCCGACCTGGAAATATTAGCCATGTTGAATTCGTCGGAGTTCAAGAGCCGGTGATAGAGCATTATTCAAGGGCGTAATGGCCTATTTTGATCATACCCTTTCAACCTTTGTACACTCATCAGTTATCAAAGAAATAGATAGGGTTAGCACTTCAGACTATTCATCTCCTCTCTCAGACCACGCCAGGGGGCAATCTCTTATTAGCGAGATGGAATCGTCCTGCCAAGATATACTTTCGTTGTTAGGAGCGAGACCTGAACAGTGGTCTCTCTTCTTATTTCCGTCTCACGCAGAAGCTATAAGTCAGGTGTTTTGGTCCACCTACCTAGAAATTTCTCGTTATTCTGGTCGCAATCAATTCCTTGTTTCTCGCTTTAGCGAGCCTGTACTTGATCTTTTCATGAGAAAAATATGTGACCTAGGCGCGCATGTGACACGTATAGATCCAAATTGTGATACAGGAACAATTGACGTAGATTCCTTCGAAAAACATCAAACACTAAAAACGTCTCTTCTTTCACTAACTTGGGCTCACGGACAGATAGGTTTAATTCAACCAATTGAAGACCTAGCTATAAGGTGTAAGGAAAAGGGAATTTTACTACACGTAGATGGATCTCATATAGCTGGGAAATTGCCCATCCAACTGAATGAACAAACAATCGATTTTTTTACATTGAATGGCGAGCAGATACACGGTCCAAAAGGATCTGGTCTTCTTCTTGTTAGAAAACCCATCAGACTCGAGCCTTTAGTCCTCCATTCAAAAAAGGGGAGCTTATTCTCCTATCCATGGCTTCTAGCTGGATTAGGTAAAGCTGCCAAAGAGGCTATTAAGAATCGTTTAGAATGGAATATGGAATTATCTAGATTGCGTCACAGATTCGAAAAACAATTACAAGAGATGGCGCCTAGCTGTCGCGTTTTATTCACTGACAGAAAAAGGCTTCCACATTCATCTCTTGTTCTTTTTCCAAAGGTACATGGAGAGCTTCTGTCATACGAATTGAATCAAAAAGGAGTTTATGTCTCTCATTCTGAGGTTCTTCCAAAGTTTCTAAAAACACAAAGTCTTTTACAAAGAGAGGCTCCAGGATCTGCCTATTCGGCTCTATCGTTTTCCTTTGCTAAAGGTCAAAACCAATCAGAAATTGAGGAGAGTTGTCAGATCATCGCAGAGACTTTTTCTCAGTTGGTGCCTACATGCTAGAACGTTCAATTTGGTCACTATATTGCAAAAAAGCAAAAAAGTTAATTCGAGATAAGCCACTTTTCTGGCTTGACATTGAAGAGGACCGAGAGACTCTGCTGGTAGTTGGTCACGGAGGGACATATACACAAGGAACTACAATTAGATTGTCACTTCTTGTATCTGAAAAAAATGGACGTGTCGAACAAGCCTCTTACTCGTGTTTTGGTAACGATAGATTTTTACTCATGTGCGAAAGTGCGACAACATTTTGCTTAAAAAAAACGTACCGACAACTGGAGATAATGACAGGTGAAGTCATTCTTAGACATTTTTACAGCACATTTAGAAAAGAGGTTGCGGCTTCACTAGCCCCCTTCATAAACACTTTTCTAGATGCAGTGACACAAGCATGTGAATGCTGCTCACATTTGCCTGCAGAGCCAACTAGCCCATTTACAACTCATTTCAATGAGTCTAATCTAATTGAAAATTGGATAGAATTAACCTCCGAAGAAAGGAGACGTCTTCTGGAAGAGGCTTTGGACAAACATGTCCGTCCATTTTTACTTCTAGACTCAGGGAACATCAAGATACTTGATATAGACCCACCTCTGTCAATTAAGTTAGCCTACGAAGGTGCTTGTATAGCATGTCCAGCAGCACACGGGTCGACTCTTCTTTCTATCCGAAATATATTGCAGAAAACAATTCATCCATCATTAGAGATAGTTGTGGATGAGAAGACCATCTCTCCTGTCCATCCATTATCCAACTGTGAATAACTACAGCAAAAAAGATTGTTCCCATCTTTCCAAACTTCATGATCCCCTAGGACCTCTTTACTCATCCAAGCAAGAAGAGGCGGCTCAGCTACGATAACGACCGATTCATTACTATGAATAACAGAGTAAATCTCACCTTTTAAAAAGTTATCCAAATTACATCTAGTTTCTTCAGAAACATTTCCTTCCCAGTCAAGAAACAGCTCTGGATAGACCCAAATACAACGAGATTGAGGAAAAATATTCGGTCTATATCGTTAGTTTGCATCACGATGAGAAAATAAGACATAAGACTCGGCCTGTTGCTGCCCTAAAATTTGAGCAGTGTGCAAGGCACGAATCGCGTGAGAAGAAAAAATTTTACCTATAAAAAAAGAAGATAAAACAGTCCCCAACTTAAAAGCTGAAGCCCTTTCGACTTCATCAAGAGGGAGATCACTATTTTCCTTCTTGGGCAAGTCGCACCTCACAAGAAAAAGCTTACTCACGTGAAAACCCTCCGTTAGAGTAACTGTAGTGTATGGGCTCACCAGTAGCCAATTCTATCATCTCTGCTTCTTCTGCACTCAGTTGTTCAAGATGGACAATCAAAGCCCTCAATGAATTAGCATGGGCTACAATAAGCACATTACAACCAGTCGACAAGTACGGCACAATATTCTCCATAAAAAATGGGACCACACGCAAACAGGTCTGAAACAAACTCTCCCCACCAGGTGGATTATCATAGAAGCCCCTACGCCAACGATGAACCTGTTCATCACCATGGACCTTCCTCATATCTTCCTTGAATAAACCTTGAAGATCTCCATAAAATCTTTCATTGAGAGCTTCATGAGAGTAGACTGGCAAATCATCTCTTGTATTAATCACGGAATCAAGCGAACGGCGCAACGAAATGCTAAAGTGCTTGTTCATCTGTAAACATATGAAAAGTGCCGTCAAAATTGCACGAAAAAGAACAGAAGTGAAAATAACATCAATAGACTCACTAGATAGAGCAAGACCAACCTTGGTAGCCTGCACAATTCCCTTATCTGTCAAAGGAACATCCACCCAACCAGTGAAACGACCAACTTCATTCCATACAGATTCACCGTGACGAACCAAGATCAACTTTCCCATAAATGGACACCTTTTATTATCAAGCTACCACAATCAACTCGCTAGACAACCAAAGCAGAAGAAAAAAAGAAACTAGTAATTCAATACCAAAAGGCTTCTTGAAAAGAAGTCACAAAAATATACAAAACGCATTCTATAGGTTCATAAGTAACGGGGACCATCGCTGTGCCTTTTCTCGTATTCTTTTCCTTGATCGTGGGCTTCTATATGGCCTGGAACATAGGAGCAAGTGACATTGCTAACGCTATGGGAACATCTGTGGGAGCAAAAGCACTCTCTCTACGACAAGCCGTTCTCATAGCAGCTGGGTTCGAATTTCTTGGAGCATTTCTTTGCGGACACGAAGTCATACAAACACTTAATTACGGAATAATTAACTTAGAATCTCTTCAAACAGAATCAACTATCCTTGCAATCGGAATGAACTCATCCCTACTGGCCGCAGGAATTTGGCTCCAAATTGCATCTTACTTTGGTTGGCCCGTATCAACAACCCATACTATAGTGGGAGCTTTAACAGGGTTCGGACTCTTCCTAAAAGGTAAAGAAGCAATACAATGGAGCACATTATTGGCGATTAGCTCCTTCTGGGTGTTTTCTCCCATCCTTGGTGCTATTCTGTCATTTTTACTCTTCGCCTTCTTTCGCATAGCCATACTTAAAGCAAAGCATCCACTAAAACAAGCTGAGAGATGGGTTCCTCTGCTGTGCTCCCTATTCGCGCTCTGCGCAATATCGATACTAACCATACGACTTCCAAGTCTTCCAAGCTCATTCATGGTAGGAGCAGTAGCAATATCTGTTCTCTCATACTTAGGAAGCTATGTAATTATTAAGAGAAAAAGAAGAAAACCTCCCATCAAATGCACACAAGAAGACATGGAAATAAATATACAAATCCAAAATCATGTGGAAACCGCAATAAACACTCTACAAGAAGCAAAAGAACTATCTACAAAAAGAGAATGGGTCCATGAATTACATCAAAGAACGGAATCACTTGAACAACTCAAAAGCAAAATTATCTCTCAAAGAACAAAACACTCATCAGGTCAAGAAGAATTTCTAGTCGAGCAAGACTTCTCATTCCTACAAATTTCCTCTGCCGCCCTTATGGCATTTGCACACGGATCAAACGATATTGCTAACGCAGCAGGTCCTTTGCTATTAGGAATTAAATCAATATACCAACCATCATACGGACACGATACACTGGTAAATTTTATCCTGCTTTGGACCTCAATTGGGATGATAGTTGGACTAGCAACATGGGGATGGAGGGTAATTCAAACAGTAGGAAAAAAGATCACAGAATTGACCCCCAGCAGAGGTTTTGCAGCAGAATTAGGCTGTGCAGTCACAGTTCTTATCGCATCTAAACTACAGATGCCCATCTCCACCACACACACACTGATAGGAAGCCTTATTGGAATTGGCCTAGCAAGAGGGGCAGGAAACCTAAACGTAAAAACAATACAGGGAATATTTCTCTCCTGGATAGTCACAATTCCAACAGGTGCAGTCCTCTGTTGGCTGATTTTTTATTTGATAAAACCAACCCTTTTATCTTTTTAAAAAGAAAAAATTAATAAGCAGCTTCGGCAAGATCGTCCTCAGCATCTTCTTCCTGGGCATCAGTAATGACACAACCACTTGTCAAAACAAGACTTGCAACAGAAACGGCCTTGCTCAAAGCTACGACAACAACAGCAACCGGATCTACAACGGCCATGTCAACCATATTTCCAAATTCGTTCGTCAAACCGTTGTATCCCCAATTTGGATCCACATTGTCATGAATCTTACCAGCAATTAAAGCTCCGTTTTCACCACAGTTAGAGGCAATTTGTGTAGAAGGAGCAAAACAAGCTTGACGAATGATACGAACCCCAACAGCTACCTCAGCCGACACCTCTCCCAGTAATTTATCCAACCCAGCAACGGCTCGAATCAAAGCAACCCCACCACCAGGGACAACCCCACCACTCAATGCTGCACGTGTCGCATGAAGAGCATCTTCAATTCTATCCTTCCTCTCACGTGCCTCAGCTTCGGTCGCAGCACCAACATGAATCACAGCCACACCGTTCTGCAACTTAGAAAGACGCTCAGCTAACGCCTCCTTCTCATAAGAAGAATCTGCATTCCCTAGTGCAGTTCGAATCTCTTCACAACGATTCTCTATGCGGGCAGAATCGCCAAACCCATCTACAACCACTGTATCTTCTTTCGAAACTCGCACTTTACCAGCACGCCCCAAAACTGAAAGGTCAGCTTCTTCCAGTGAAAGTCCAACCTCTGAAGAAATGACTGTTGCACCAGTCATGATTGCCAAATCCTCCAACTTTTGAGCCCTTCTGTCTCCAAAATCCGGAGCCTTCACCGCACAAACTGACAAGCCTCCCTTGACCTTGTTTAGAACCAACATGGCAATTGCTTCAGATTCAATGTCTTCAGCAATTATAAGTAGGGGACGACCACCCTTGTTCTCTGAAAAACGCTCCAAAAATTTTACTAATCCAGCTACCCCTGAAATCTTCCTTCCAACTAGCAACAAAAACGCATCGGAAAATTCACACACTCCCTTTTCGTGATCAGTAACAAAATAAGGGGATACATACCCTTTCGCAAATTGCATTCCCTTCACAACTTCTAGATTTGTTTCAATAGACTTGCTTTCACCAATAGAAATAACACCCTCTTTGCCAATCTCTTGAATAGCTTTTGCAATGATAGCCCCGATTTCAGGATCATTGTTAGCAGAAATCGTGGCCACTTGTTCAAGCCTCTCACTAGTCTCTACTTCCATCCCCATCTCACGAATCGATCTACAAGCACTATCCAAGGCCAATTCAAGCCCCTTCTTCAAGCAAGAAACATCAGCTCCTGCAACTACAGCTTTCATCCCAAGACGCAAAATATCATTACCTAAAACCACTGCTGTGGTAGTGCCATCCCCAGACAAGTCGGCAGTCTGAGACGCAATCTCTCTTAGCAACTGAGCGCCAACATTTTGTAGCGAATCTTTCAGAACTATTTCCTTCGCAACAGAAACACCATCCTTTGTGGCAATGACAGAGTTACCACGACCTATCATCACAGCTCTGCCCTTAGGGCCTAATGTCACGGAAACAATCTGCGATAGGATCCGCGCACCTTCCGCAATAGAACTGCGTGCTTCATCACCAAACGTAACGATTTTTTTCTCGACCATAAATCAACCCCGAACGTCTTAAGAAGGGAGAACCCCCAAAATATCTTTCGATGAGACAACCACAAAATCATCTCCCTCAAATCTCACATCTACCCCAGAATAAGGGGAAATAAGAACACGAGCCCCTTCTTTCATTAGCTCACAAAGAGGCGCAAAATCATCACCGAATGAGTCACATCCTTCAGCACAGCAAACAACAACCAACTCAGAAGGCTTCTCTTTTTCAGAATTTGGGATGACAATCCCTCCAATCGGCTTATTTTCAGAAGCTCTTTTCAAAAGAACACGACTTCCCAAAGGCCTAAGCTTTGCCATAAACTCACCACCCTCTAAGCACAATTCTGATCTAAATAAAGAAAGCCCTTTCACAAGAAAGGGCTGTCGAGTCTAAGTTATCAAACCAATTCCGTCAAGGATCGGAAGCTCATTTTTAGCAAAAAAAAGCAGCGACTGCTAATTCTTTTCACGGAAATAATGAAAGTGCGACTAGCTCGCATAAACCTATTGATTCATTAAAATCAGAGACATGTATGAGGCTCAATTCACAACAACAAAATGCCATACTTCATGTCTCAGGACCTTTGCTAGTGCTTGCTGGAGCTGGCACGGGGAAGACAACAGTTTTGACTGAACGTTTGTGTAGGCTAACTTCTCGTCATCAAATTTCACCAGAGAAAATAATTGCACTGACATTCACGAATCAAGCGTCTAGAAAAATGCAATTTCGGGTTCAAAAAAAAGGAATCAACGGATGTTGGATAGGTACATTTCATCGTCTTGGATATGAGATATTGCGCTCATCACTACCAAAAGAAGGCTTCGCGCAGACAGAACATTTCTCTCTCTATGACGAAGAAGACAGAAAAAAAGTTCTTCGATCTCTACTTGAAGAGCACAAAGTCGACTGCCCTGTTTCATTTTTGGAGTCTTTTTTAAAAAAAATAAAAAATAGAGGGGAGTCCATTGCTATACAAAACAACAACGATGATCTTAGAAGGCTTTGTCTTTTATACGAAAAGCGATTGCAAGAGGACAACGCATTTGACCTAGATGATCTTATCTTGAAACCGTTGGAAATATTTCGCACTTGTCCAGGACTACTATTAAAGTACCAACAAAATTGGTCTCACTTCCTAGTGGATGAATACCAAGACACTAATGAAGCGCAAGCCAAACTGCTTCTCATGTTAGGAAAACCGTGCTACAACATCTGCTTCGTGGGAGATCCAGACCAGGCAATCTACTCTTGGCGAGGAGCTACTATACACAACATTCTTTCACTGCCTAACATGAGAAGCAGTTTGGCTTGCGCTTCATTAGTGTCTTGG
>NZ_PPEU01000038.1:0-7832 GCF_003056015.1 Candidatus Similichlamydia epinepheli
GAGAAAAGTCAAGCTGAGTTACTATACGAACAAATCAAACAATTTTTAAAAATGGCTAAGGATGCTGGTAAAGATCTTAAAACATGTCTAGCGCTATCACCCGGAACTTTTTTTGTAGAGCTAACTTGGCAGGTTGATCTTCACAACATGTTATATTTTATACGCAAAAGGCAAAGATCAAACTCACCAGAGTTGAAAGAATATTTAGAATGCCTTCTTGTGTATCTAAAAGCAGTGGCTCCTTGCTGCTATTCTGCTTTTACAGAGTATGTCTTAAAAGGGAAGTTTCTAAACGAAGAGAGTGTTGTTTCAATATCCAATCAATTGAAATTGTTACCCAGAAACTCAATCTTGGAAGAGGCAAAAAAAACTGGTATGTCTCCAGGAGAAATTCAAGAATTTTTCAACAAACTAAAACTTCCTACTGAACGTTCGTGAAATTTATTGAGTTTGTTTCTTTTATAAAAAATTGAATCATGTTGTCTATTCTTGCGTTCTTTCGTTTTTCGTTTATTTCGATTGATTCATTCACTACTTGTCGAGGCAATGAGTTTCGTTCTTTCGGTTGATTGTCTGCTTTTTCTTCCACTACTTCCATTTTTTCTAATGTTTGCAACACGTCAGATAATTCAACTGCAGAATTCAATTGAGAAAGCTCTACCAACAATGTTCTAAAAATAATTTGTGGAGAAAAATCCAAAAGTGGAATTACTTCTTTGATCTTAGAAAGAATTTGTGAAAGCTTATTCGCGGTAAAACGAGCATTTAACTGAATGAAACGATCTGCTTCTCCTTCAGACATGTTTGTGAGCATGGATCTATCTTTGAAAGAAAGAAAAAATGCATGATTTTGGTAATGACGGGACAAATCCCTGAGAAGAACATTTCCATCCTGACTTTGGTGAAAGAGTTGTTCTCCAATAGAAAATAGGCTCTGGAGCTCCTCATCCAAAAAAGCTTTATCGAAATCTAGAAGAAGAGATTGTTCTGGCGCACCCAAAATAAATGTAGTTTGCTGAACTGACAGATGTTTTTCTTCAGAAAAAGCAAAAATTTGCTCCAAAATTGACTCTGAGTCTCTAAGGCTTCCTTCTGACCTTTCCGCAATAAGGAATGGTATCTGAGTATCGTATGTCATTTGATTTGCATCGAGCAAACGTGAGATCTTTTGAGCAATAATTTCATTAGGTATTCTTTTTAAATACAACTGTAAACAACGACTAGTAATAGTCTTTGGGACTTTTTGCAAATCCGTAGTTGCTAGTATGAAGACAATGTGTGAAGGAGGTTCTTCAAGAGTTTTCAGAAGAGCGTTGAACGCCTCTTTGGTTAGCATGTGTACTTCATCAATTATGTATACACGGAACCCACCTTGATCTGGGGCATATTGACATGTTTCAATCAGAGACCTAACATCATCGATTCCTCTGTGAGATGCTCCATCTATTTCGACAACTTGTAAGCTGGAACCTTGCTGAATTTCAGTACAAGTCGAACAACAATTACATGGCTCCCCATTAGGACTAACCTGAGAACAATTGAGGGCTTTAGCGAAAATCCTAGCAAGAGAAGTTTTTCCAGACCCTCTTGTCCCAGACAATATATAGGCTGGTGCAGTTTTAGATTGACATACAGTCTTTCTTAAAATTTCTACTGGAATTTCCTGTCCCAAAACATTGCAAAACAGTTGTGGCCTCCATCTTCTACTCAAACTTGTTTTGCTACACTCATTATCCTTTTTTGAAAAAGAAGTCATCTCCATATCCTTATCTATCTTCACAAGATTTCTCAGAGAAAGATAAATCAGAGAAGTTGCAATTGCATTAGTAAAGCAATTCTCATTCTCTTTCACAAACTCTCCGATATTCAATCTTTCAATTGAAACTATCGATAGGTTTGTACCAAGAAATCATAAACTCTGGATTTTTTCCACATTTCCTGCGCTAACTTGGATCTAAATAACTGGTAATAGCATGTAAAGTCTCACACACATGAGTTTATTTTTATAACACTTAGACAGACAGGTTGTTGTCTTTTTATAAATGACAAGTAGTTCTTTATGAGAATAAATATTAATACAGATAGAACAACGATTAATGTCGATTGGGCAACATGTCTACTGAAGACATATCAAAAAGCTATTAAAGAGAGTGAAAGTAATTTGTTATGTTTCTGTGGTAAAATTTTGACTTTCACCGAGATGGTGTTTCAATAATTATGTTTATCAGAAATAATTTCGCGAATTATCCCTCCACCTAGGCATTCAATCCCTCGATAAAAGACGGCTGATTGTCCAGGTGTAACTGCTCTAACTGGAGTGTCAAGGATCACCTCTATCTCGTCTAAAAATAAAATTACACGACACGATACTTCAACAGATCTATAACGGACTTTCACACTGCACAAAAAAGGGAATGAAGGTGTTTGGGAAATCCAATTAACATTTTGAATGCGAAAACAACTGGCAAAAAGCCAAGGGTGGTCGAACCCTTGTACGACCCACAAAGTATTGGTGTCGACATCCTTTCTTGCAACGAACCAAGCTGATCCTTTCCCTCCTATGCGAAGACCTTTTCTTTGTCCAATCGTAAATAGATGGAGGCCATGATGCTCTCCCATTATGTTACCTTCCGAAGAAATAATAAGTCCTTTTTTAGTAGGAATGTAATGTGATATAAACTCTCTGAATTTTTTATTTTCGACAAAACAGATACCTACACTGTCTTTCTTTGCAAAATTCATCAATCCAACAGATTTTGCTATGGATCGCACTTCACTCTTTTTTAAATCACCAACTGGGAAAGTAACTTTTGCAAGAGATGTAGAATCGACAGCATGCAGGAAATAACTTTGATCTTTGTTTACGTCCGAACCTTTGAGAAGTCGCGCTCTACCAAATTCATCTCTAATTAAACGGCAATAGTGTCCAGTTGCAAGAAATTCTCCGCCCATAGCTAAGGCTCTTTCTAAGAGAAGACGAAATTTAATATGTTGATTGCAAGATATATCTGGATTTGGTGTTAACCCTTGTCTTAACTTTTCTAAAAAGTTATCAAATACATATTTAAGAAATTCTTTCTTCAAATCTATCGTGTAGTACGGGATGGACAAGACATGACAAACAGAAACTACATCTTCTAAATCTTTTTTTGCCTGACAACCAACAAAATCATCCTCCCATCCAGCAACAAAAAGACCCACAACGTCATATCCTTCCTCTTTGAGGAGCGCAGCAGATAGGGAAGAGTCGATCCCTCCAGACATTGCAACAAATACACGACTCATAAGAGCTAGTCTCGAGTAAGTTTTTGGTTCCTGTGGATGTATATCTTTACTCTTTCCACGCTGCGATCGTTGCTTGAAACAATATCAATGTCGAACATATCGTGACAGATTTTGAATCCAGCCTTAGGAATAATTCCAGTTACAAAAAAGATGTACCCATTAAGACTCTCATAATCTGAATGCCTGGGGATAGAAATTTCCAATTTCTCCTCGACTAGATAAAGGCTTGTTTTTGCATCTGTTAAGTAACTTCCATCTGAACAAAGAACAATTTCTTCCTCTTCCTCTTCATCGTACTCATCACTGATATCTCCAACTAGCTCCTCCAAGACATCCTCAATCGTGATAACCCCTGAAGTTCCACCGTATTCATCTACAACAACTGCCAGATGAGCTTGGCGAATTCTAAATTCTTGTAACATCTTTCCAAGAGAAATAGTTTCTGGAATAAAAAATGGGCTTTTCCCAAGAGAGGAAACAGGAGAATCAAGAAGGGAAGGGTCATCTCTCGCGTCAAGAAAAGATTGAAATAGATCGCGCGACATTAAAACACCAACGATGTGGTCAATAGAATCTTGGAATATAGGCGTTCTCGTATATCCTTCATCAAGCCAAAGCTCAAGTGCTTCAGAGATGGTAGCGCTACCAGGAATTGCAACAACTTTGACCCTTGGAACCATCACTTCTCTTACAATGCGATCATGGTACCGTAGAACGCCCCTCAAAAGAGTTTGACTCGTTGGATCGTCTAATCCTGTCTCATTTGCTTCGTGGATAACATCACGCATTTTATCTCTGAAATCCTCCAATCTATTTCTTGAAGGATTTCTTTTTTTCAAAAACAACCAAGTAAGAAATGCACTGATTGGAGAAAGTATAGAAAGAACAAAAGATGAGAACAGAGCAAAGTATTTTTGAAGATGTAGGGAATCATTAACCGCTATCCAACGAGGCAAAATCTCCCAAAATATCTGAAGAATGAGAGTAGAAAGAATTACGTAAAAAAAAGAAAATGACCCTTCCTGTGAAATACACCATATTCCAATAGAAAGGCTGCAAAAGTGGCGTAAAATTTGTGAAGATACAAGCAGATTAAATCCCAACGGACAAATCTGTGAGCCAAATATCTTAGCCAAAAGATGTTTATAAAAGAAAAATCTACCAAGATTTGCTAGATTTGATTTGATTTTGTAACGATACATTCTCGACAAATTCAAACTAAGCGACGAAACAACAAAGCAAGAGAATGACAAAGACAAAATGACCGTAGCAAGTTTGAAAGATAGCAAAAAAATTTACCTCGCTAAATTACAAAAACAAGATAGATCATCCATAATTGTTCCAACATCAATCTTTGGATTCAACGTGAAACCTTTAGAAAGCAGCAAAGAAACAATATTTTCTTGTTTAGCGTACATCTCTCTTTCTCCCTCGTTGGACTGGTCTTCAAACCCAACCAAATGAAGAATTCCATGTACCAAATAAAGCATCACCTCATCGTAAGGATCCAATCCATTAATTGAACTGTACTCAATTGCGGTTCTCGGACACACGAAAATCTCACCTAAAAAAGAAACCCTAAAAGGAGGTCGTTCATTGTCATGAAAAGGGAAAGAAATACAGTCTGTCGGAGATGTATCTTGAAAAAATCGATCATGCAACTGACAAATCGACTCTGCGTCAGTGAAATAAATGGTAAGATGAGATGCGGAAACCTTCAACGATTTCAAAACCAAACTCACTAACTCCGTGAGCCTTCTTAGAGATAAGAACAAATCCTTTTGAGAGTTTTCCACGGTGATAAGGAGCATAAAACGTCTTGCTTAATCAACCGAAATCAAAGGAGTTTTAGGAAGACCTGTGACGCTAGACTTGTTTTCCTCCCATTTGCCCAACTTTCGCAAAATGGCAATCCTCTCCCATCTCGTGAAAACGCTCCTTTTCTGCGACGCTCTGCTTTTCTTTCCGTAACTACGATGTTTAGACACAACCTACCTCTCTAGCTAAGATAATTTCGAAATCTTTCCAACGAAAATGTTTAAACCAGAACTCTCTGGGACAGCACTACTCACTTTACGAAACGAACTAGTACAGGAAGTGTCTACGGGATCCTTTTTCACCAAACGAACTCGCCTCCTTCTTGGAGAACAAGAACGATCTCTCATCTTTTTGCTTCTTCTAGTCATCTTACGCCTACCCAAGCTACCCCAAATACGTCTCGATAAGAATATCGGGATTAGAAATAAATAGGTATATCGCTTCCAAATTTATTCACATCCTTCTTCATGATCTTCTATTGACCTAACACTTGCCAATCTTTTCAATTTTTTGACTTTTTTACTTCTATCTTTACTATCAGTTCTTGGAAACAGTTGACAAACGCAAAAAGAAATCCAAGGGAAAGGCTCATCAATATGGATTTCATTGCTTCTCCTTTTTCTTTTCTTCTTGCCAATGTAAACATCTGTACATTCTTTCCGCTTGTTCTCGCTATCAGACAGTGTTCTCTTTTGCTTTAAGCGAAGGAAAACGTTCTGAATTTTCAATATGGTGGATGAACTTGTGCAATTTGGGTCACTATGAACCATTTTTTTTCTAATCTGTGTTACTAATGTCGGAAAGAAAGAAGACTTGCGATACTGCTCAAAAATGGGAACCATTTTGCTTAGTATGGCATTTATTCTGTAGGAGGTTCTTTTTAAAGTTTTTCTAATCTCTAGTTCAGTGATGAAATCCCGTTCCTCTACTATTGGTGAAAGGAGTCGCGTTAAGTCGAGTTCAGATGGAGGCTCTCTTTCCCATTGCTTTAAATTTTCCGTAGGAAAGTGAATAGGAAACCACTGATTGTGTTCCGTGTTTGTAAGTATAATATCTAGATCTTCAGGACAGTTTTTATGATTTAGTTCATTCTTATCGCAAGAAGCCAGAGGTATCAAGTAGTTCACTTCTTGAAGGAAAACTTCGTAATCTCCATTTTTCTGATGGGGCGAGCCTGATCTGTTGGTCTGGTCTTTGGGTAGGGTCATAAGTGCTTTACTTATTTGTGATGTGAAGGAAATGTTTATCAAGTGAGAATGGTTAGGGCGCGTGCCACAGAGAAATCTCCTCACATTGTGCTTGGTAAATGAAGAATCTCAGATGTTCTGGGGCGTGCTATGGAAGTAACGAGGGGCAAATGGAGAACTGTCTTTGGGCAATTATGTGATTTTTTTTCTGACTGGCAATTTGCCACGCAAAATGAAAGAAGCCCCAAAACTTTTTTTGTCTTAGCAACTGAGAATTCGGAAGAGATCTCGTTCTTTTTACGAAAGATGCGTTCGTTTGGTCACATTTTAAAGTTAGACATTTCGAAAGAATTTCGACAAATTGGGGGAGCGCCAGACCTATTGTTCGATTCTAATTTGAGAGTGTCGGCCTATTTCATTGACATAAAAAATTCATCTGACTTTGATCCCAACCTAACAAAAACACACATGGACAATGAGAGAGACACTCAATCTGCACATATAATTGTCGGATCTCCTAAGCCATTGAATGAATATCTTTCCATGTGTAAGTACAGGTGCTTAGATTGGAGTGGAACCAATAGTCAAAAAATTAAAGATCGCTATTTAGGGTTGGTTTATTTTTTGGCACAAGAAAAAGGTTTGGATCTTAACCAAGAACAAGCGAAGCTGCTTGCGTATCACTTTAGGAATGACCCATACGGTCTTGAGAATGAATTGATTAAATTTTCTTTGGGATTCCAAGAGATATCTCCATCACTAGATGTTTCTGGTGATGTCTGGGACCTGTTCAGGAAGATTGAAAAGAGAGATTGGAGAGGAGCTCTCGATTCGATTAACTGCATAGAGAATCATCAAAATGTAGCAATTCGATGGATGGTTGTTTTAAGAAATCATCTAAGCTCTCTTTTGACTATGCAACTGTCCAGTGGATCGTTGACTTCAGAAAATGATTATTCAAAAGAAAAGAAGAATCAGCTAGCTCGATTGTCACTTAAGAAAATTTGGCAAATCAAAATTGTTATTAATGGTTTGCTCTCTTGGATCGGCCGAAAGTGCCGTGAGGTTAGGTGAAGCATCACCAAAGGAAGCGTTGCAAGCTTGGTTATTGAATTTGATTGAGTCGTAGCATTCTGAAAAAAAAGTAGATTAGGTCCTTAATGAAAAGCGTTGTAAGGTCCAATTTGACAACTAGAATCGAAGTTTCTCTCTTGAATGCTCCTCTGGGCAATCTCCACGAGCTTTGCCAGATGTTAGAGAAATTCGGAGCGGATGGATTGCATCTTGATTTAATGGATGGACATTTTGTGGAACATCTGTCTTTCGGAATTCACTTCGTGCAACAAATTAGATCTTTTTGCAAATTGCCTATTCACGTCCATTTGATGACTTTGAATCCGGAGAAATATTTTTTTGACTTGTTGCAATCTGGAGTCAATGCCGTTTCATTTCATTGCGAAGCTGTCAATAAAGGCCTGAGTAGGCTTGTTTCCTTTCTTAGATGCTTCCATGATATCACCCTGACTTTTTACTAATCTGTGA
>NZ_PPEU01000039.1:0-7734 GCF_003056015.1 Candidatus Similichlamydia epinepheli
TAGAACATATGTTGATAGCAATGGAGTCTCCCAGGCGTCTCTTGAATTGAAAGCCTTTTTGATTCGTTTTCTTCCAGGAAGAAGACACGGACCGAAAAATTCACATGCTCCAATTTGTTCTCGCATATATCTACGAAATGAAAAAGCAATCTCACTTTGTGCACGAAAAACAGACGCAATAGAGGGAGAGCGAATAGAAACTCCCCTGCAATCGAGAATAAGATCAAGATCTACGTCAACAATTGTCTTTGTGTAATCCCAAGGGAACACTTTATCTATTTTCGAAACAATAGTAATAAAACTTTCCGTCAATTCAGGTTTGCCATCTTTGCTCTTAGATGGTGTGACAAGTCCTGAAATGGAAAGAATAGTACCAACATGACAATCACTCAGCTTAGATAATTCATCCTTGTTCAAGACCACCTGAGAAATCCCATCACGATCACGAACAAGAAGAAATGCGATCTTACCTAATGAACGAAGACCATGCATCCAACCTTTAATGACAACACGTCGGCCAAGATAAAACGGGAGATCTTTAGAAAAAACACGAGACATGCGACAAACTAGCTAAAAAGGAGACAAATCCTCGGAGTAACCTTCTTCCGAGCTATAAATTGCCTTTCCTTTACCTGGAGAAAACCCCGCAGGATGTGAAGACGGAACACCGGTGTATTCTACTTCACCAGAAAAATCAGAATCGTCAATGTCTTTCACGTCAGTAGGTTTTGCTGTACCAAAAGAAGATTCACCCTCATTTCTACTTCCTGGAAGAAAACGAATCAAAAAGGCTTTCAATTCAAGAGACGCCTGGGAGACTCCATTGCTATCAACATATGTTCTAGGCTTTCGCATAGTCCCATAAACTACAACACGAGAACCTTTCCTTATGTAAGGAATAACGCGTTCTAGTTCACCATCCCAGACAACAACCCTCCACCAGAGGACTTCCTCTTTTTCACCCTTGCGCTGATTATCTGCAATGACGAGAACAGTCATCTTAGCGCCATTAGCTGTAACCCTCTTCTCAGGGTCTATGACAACATTTCCAATAACTTCAATAAAATTCATTGCAAAAAACCCCTTGAGAAACATCCAGCCAAACTACCAAGTATATCCCGGCAAAGATGGGGAAACGAGTTTAGCAATAGGCCACTCAATTCTGCAAGGGTATCTAAAATCAAAGAAGATTTAATTAAATACGGATAAAGCCTTCCCCACCAGGTTTAGCAGATCCGCCAGTTTCTTCTTTCGAAGAACTACTTTCATTTGAGGAACCACTGCTACTTGCACCACTTGCCATTCCAGAAATCTGTTCAGCGTTCTTTCCAGCTAAAACTGGCAAAGTAGATAGATCGACTTCTTGTCCAGCACAAATACTAGCACAAACTTTTCTCCAAGCGTCCACTATCTCTACGTACAATGGGGCGAACTCCTTTAATGCATCTGGAAAAGCAGCCGACATTTCCAAAGTAGAATGAATCAATATTAGTTGTTCTTCTGGAGCAATACCGACTCCACCACCTGCCATTTGACCACCTAGAATCGATCCTCTAAGCAAAGTCTCATACAATTTCATGAGGATTTCTTTGTCTTCGGGAAAAGAATCAAGCAGAGGGGAATAGATATATAGCTTCTTTGAAGTAGTCTCATATGTCATATGCATGGAGAAATCATTGTCGATCGCGAGGATACATGTGTTATTCTCGTCGAAATCAAGTCCCTCCAGACCCAAGGCCTTTCCTAGTTCAACTAAATTACGCTTTGCATTTTCAAAAGACATCGATGTCCCCCCATAAAGCACTGAAAAGAGTGGTTTGTCTCTCCGAACTTTAACAGCGTTAGGAACTGGTTTGCAATGAGAAGAACAAACACACCCTCGATACGAAGGGCCCTATCACGGTCCTCTAGTTGTCTCTATCTCAGTCTATCTTTATAGGAAAGCTCAGAAGGACTGTAAACTTTATCATTTCAATCAAGCCTCAGATATCGTTGGTACGACTTTACAGTCAATAGTAGTCCATGTCATCATTCGCTCGGAAGTTTTGCCCTAATCCGCCAAAACACAACGGAGCTCCATATGTACTATGGGGTGGTTTGTGCACGACAATTGTGGGGCCCCATTGATGTTAAGTACAAGCCGAACTTTACTAAAATTCATTAATCCTATGAATAAGGGGGGAACAATCGCCCCAGAGGGAGAAAGTAAGATTATGGCCGGAAAGAGCGAACGACTTAGAAAGCTTGAAGAAGAACGGGCAAATTTAGAGCAATGGCTCAAGCTAGGGCTCGTGCCCAAAAAAGAACTTTCCAAATATCTACAAGAAACTGAGGAGCTCAAGACCCGCATAGAAGAAGAAAAAGAGCGGTTACAAGCTCTTAAGGAAATTGGGCATAACCAAGATTGCATACCTGCCCGTCGTCAGATCAGAGGTGGTTATGCTGAGAATCCAACTGTTGGCACTACAATTGGAGAAGGAAATTCAAGTGAAGGACATTCAGATGGAACTGAAACAGGGTATCACCAATCTGAAAATAACCGAGGTTTTGCACGTCGTGATCTAGAAACAACAGAAGGTCTCGATGATGCTTACACCGATATGGGAGGTGAATATCACTCTCATGATTGTACTAGTTCATCTCGTCAACAAGGAAGAAACTGGCATGGCTTGCGTGATCCAGATGCATACGATGAGGAGGTTTTCTGGTGAGACATCATCCATCTGGAATAGATTCTTTTCCTTCAATTATTTTTGACCATGCTATTCCTTTGTTATGAAGCTTAACTAGGTGCGATACGAATGAATCACTGTTTATGTTTTCAAATGAGATGCTTTTGTGAATCGTGAACTGATTGCTTTTAAGGTCTATTCCGAACACTTCTCCATCATTAGGAGACAGGTTTTCTTTTAACAGACGCATAAGAAGAGGATTTGAATCTTTTGTCTTGGACACTACACCCAAAAAACAAACTGCCTGAATAATCGGTTTTTCTTGGTCGGCTTCAATGGAGATTCGTAATCCTTCTTCTGTTGTGATTTCGCATGAGGACGACCCATTCAATTCAATGTTTGAACCGGTCCATGCTAATTCTTTAATCAAGTTTTCAAAAGGCAAGTAGTACACGGGCTTAATTCATTCCTCGCATTGTTGTCTTGATTGCTAGCTCTTCTTCCTCGGTTAAATCTTCTTCCTCATCATCTGACTCTTCAGATGAATCGTCGTATTCGTCACCTTCAGCTTCTACAATGTCTTCATACTCATTCTCTAGCTCTTCTAAAACTTCCAAGATAGTTTTAGTTAATTCTTCTTTGTGTAAAAGCGCGGAATTAGCATCAGTCCCATAACCAAATAATTTATAAGGGTCTACCTCACGTAAAGCATCTCTAACTTGCATTCCTAGAACAATTAACCCCGGGACAGAGTCATGAGCTCCCATTTGACCAATTAAATGACGAGTATTTTCTGGGCTTGGGAAACGATCTGAAACAAAACGCATAAAGGTTTTCGACATAATCTCAAAACTCATCTTAGGTAGTGATTCGAGACCATACTGAACAAACAATCGATTTACCATTTTTTCTCTAGCTTTAAAGAAACGGAAAACTCCCAAAATTGCTTGAGCAATACGTGTTTCATTCAGAAGGCGATAAAGTTCTCCACGGGCAATAGAAGGGCCTTTTGATCTCAAGTCAGATCCTAGTGATCTAAGTAAAAAACCAATAACTTTTCTAAGCTGAGGATAAGCAAAACGGCTAGATAAGTCATCAAATAGATCAGGAGCTGTTCTTGGGTTCGCTGTGATATCTAAATACATCTTTCGAAGAACTGTAGGAGAACCAAGTCCATACTTAGAAAAAAATCTGGCTTCATTACCCATATTTCTTCCAGCAAGGATCTCTCGACCGTATTTCTGATGTATCATTTTTTTCAAATTCTGAAACTTTGCAAGAAGAGCTTGATCAGCTCCCTCAGATAGAAAATCTAAAACTTCGTCAACTAAAGACCATTCTTGAAAATAGAGTTTAATCTTATTAAGAATCGTCTTCTCGTCGTCGTCACCACGAATCTGTCCTTGTAAAGCAAGAAGATACTGTTCGTCTAATTCCTCATTCTCTTCTTGATAACGTGCAGCCCTTTCCCTAGCCGATTCTTTACTTTCAGAAACTCCTTTTTCTTCACTATCTGTAAGGCTAATACTTAACATCAATGGGGCCCCACAATTGTCGTGCACAAACCACCCCATAGTACGAAGAAAGCCCATTAAAAAGAGATAGTTTACCTTGAGAAATAAGTGAAACAAGAGAATCTGATTTCACCTCCATTTGAATGACCTTGAGCTCATCTTTTAGAGCCAAAGCATCTTCCTGAGCGACTTTGACCACATCAAAGCTTGAAGAATCAATTCTATTGTCCGCCATACTGAGACCTATCTTTTGATTACCTCAGTTGAATTCTTCCCAAAGGTTGGATTCGAATCTCCGGAATAACCTCTTGATAAGAGATCACAGCAACATCTTGGATCTCCATCTCAATAAGCTTCCTAACGAATCTACGAACATCAATAGCTGTCAAAACTACAGGAGGCTGTGCACCTGGAGGTGGTGGAGTGATAACATTCCTAAAAGCTTGTAGAATCAATTGTACAGAGTCAGGCTCCAAAGCGAGATAAGAACCAGCAGAAGTCTGCTTAATAGCACCTCGAACAATGTCTTCAATCTCAGGGTCTAGGACATAAACAGAGATAACTGATTGCCCTTGAGAATATTTGTAACTGATATATCTCTTCAGAGATGATCTAACATATTCTGTCAAGAGAACAGTGTCTTTTTCAGACTGAGCCCATTCACTTAACGACTCCATAATTGTCCTTAAATCCTTAATTGAAATCTGTTCTTGAACTAATCGTCTGAAAATTTCTGTCATCTTTTGTAACGGTATAAGACGGGTAACCTCTTTGACTAAATCAGGGAAAGATCGCTCCAAAAACTCTAACATCCCTCGAACTTCCTGAATGCCAACAAACTCCATTGTGTAGTGACGAAAGAAGACAGACAAATGCAAAATCAGCACCTCTAATGGCTTCCAGTTCTTAATTCCAGCTTTGCGAAGAATAGAATCATACCTTTTCGGGACCCAAAGAGACGGCATGCTTGGACCATTCTTATATGACTGAAATGAGAGATTGTACCTTTTTAACGTAGTTTCCACCTCATTAGTCAGGAGATGCTCTGCAACAATTCTTCCACGAACAACAGGAACCTCATTTAAAAGAATTGCATACTCTTCCTTTTCAAGACTTGGACTATCTACACGAACGTGCACACCAGGAAATCTAACACCTAGCTCGTGATATAAAGCCTGTCTCATTTTAGGGATCATTGCTTCTATGAAGCCAAACCCTTTTCCTTCTTTCTTTACTAACAAGCTAAGGTAATCGCCCAGCTCTAGAATAACAGGTAAAGTAAGAGCATATTGATCTCCAGACCCAGCAATAACAGAATGTCCATCTATATCGGTCTGAATGACAGAGGTATCACCTCCGCTTTCCCCTATCCCAAGAAGGTTTCTTTTTGAATCCACCTTCCAAAGAATGTAACTAACACCCCCTAGAATGATAGAAAGAATTGAAAACGGAGCAACAGGAAATCCAGGTATGACTCCCATCATAAAGGTTGCTCCAGCCGCAATCATTAGACCTTTAGGCTGCTTAAGAAGCTGATTTGAAATTTCCCTACCCAAATTCGAATCACGATCAGTGGTAACACGTGTCGTGATAATTCCGGCAGTAATTGAAATCATCAATGCAGGAATTTGTGAAACAAGACCGTCTCCAATAGAAAGAAGCGCAAATGTATTCAAAGAGGATGAAACGTCAAGGTTCATCAAGAACACGCCTATTACAATTCCTCCAATCAAATTAATCAAGGTGATAACAATACCTGCAATTGCATCTCCCTTGACGAATTTCATGGCACCATCCATGGCACCGTAGAGCTGGCTCTCTTTCTGTAAATCTAATCTTTTTGCGCGAGCTTGTTTTGCATCTAGAATGCCAGCTCTCATATCTGCATCAATGCTCATCTGCTTACCTGGAAGAGCATCTAATGTGAAACGAGCTGCAACTTCTGCTACACGTTCTGCACCCTTTGTAATCACAATGAACTGCACAAGAGTAATTATCAGGAAAAGAACTAATCCAACGACATAGTTCCCACCGACAACGAAGTTTCCAAATGCATATATGATGTGGCCAGCATTAGCTTCCAAAAGAATTCCACGTGTAGTGGCAATGTTTAGACCAAGTCGAAAAAGAGTAGTAATCAGCAATAAAGAAGGGAAAACAGACAGCTCTACTGCGCTTGGCACATAAATAGCAACCATCAATAGAGACAAAGCTAATGTTATATTGACAGCAATCAAAGCATCTAGAAAAGCAGCCGGGATGGGAATGATAATAAGACTAAGAATAACTGTCAGACCAACAGCAAGCGCTAGGTCACTTGTTCTACCAATAGAACCAACGGTTAAATCACCACTTAACCAGTTCATCATTCTCTTGAAGAAATTACCTTTGCTCATAAGCCTGTTCCCTTAAGATTCTCGTCGATTAATTCTTCTACTTCCAGATCTTCTGAATCTTTACCCTCAAATTCCTCTAAACCTCCACTTTCCAACGATGCAACCCATCTCAAAACTTCTGCAACTGCTTCGTATGTCTCAAATGGAATGAATTCATGTAATTCACCTTTTTCGTATAAAGCCCAAGCTAAAGGAACATTCCTTACAATAGGAATCTCAAGTTTTTTCGCGTCAAAAACAATCCATTCTGCTTCAACTCCCTTTCCTCTCGCGACAATGAACGGTGCAGGAAATTTACTATGTTCATAAGCTAAAGCAACGGCTATGTGGGTTGGATTAGTTAAGACTACTTTAGACCCCTTCAATCCACGTCGACCACCACCATACGCTATTTCTCTTGCAACCTCTCTCCTACGAGATTTTAACTCCGGATCTCCTTCTGTATTTTTGAACTCTTGCTTTAACTCAAACTTTTCCATCATCATTTCTTTATCGAACAATCGTTTCTGATAGAGATAATCCGCAAGAGCTACTACAACGAAAAAAAACCCCGCTCGCACTACGACATTCCACAAAAAAGTAGAAATAAGAAAAAATGTCGCTCCAAGTGGTTGTGCAACTAACATGGGAAACATCCCAAGCACTTCTAACCAAGACTTATAACAAATGTAAAAGGAAACTAATACTTTGAATGTAGACTTAAGAAGCTCAACAAGAGTTCTA
Source organism: Candidatus Similichlamydia epinepheli (assembly GCF_003056015.1). Classification (NCBI taxonomy): domain Bacteria; kingdom Pseudomonadati; phylum Chlamydiota; class Chlamydiia; order Parachlamydiales; family Candidatus Parilichlamydiaceae; genus Candidatus Similichlamydia; species Candidatus Similichlamydia epinepheli. The sequence goes on from NZ_PPEU01000039.1 coordinate 7,306, forward strand.
AGTTTGAATTTCTGTTTCAAATTGTTGACAGGATCAAATTTCTTGATGTCAAATTTAAAAATTTCAGTTGCAAACATTGGTCCTACCATAATGAAATGGACGAGAGAACCAATCACGGCAATTCCCAACGCGAAAGGGATACTGCAAACTAAAATCTGATAAATAGCTTGAAAGATATATTGATAATGATTCGCAATAACTCCTGGAGAGGCTATTCGTCCCCAAAAAAAGAAACAAGTTGCAGCAAATTGTTCAAACAAGAAGGAAGACAAAGCAAGAAGTATTCCAATTGAAGCAACAAAAGTCGCTGCCCCTGGAATATCCTGTGATTTAGCAACCTGCCCTTTTTTGCGTGCATCTCGCAGTTTTTTCGGAGTTGCCGTGATTGGTTCTCTCGTCCATTTCATTATGGTAGGACCAATGTTTGCA
>NZ_PPEU01000040.1:0-7699 GCF_003056015.1 Candidatus Similichlamydia epinepheli
TAAAGAGTTATTAACAAATTCATCTCCTGGACATCTACCAGTATGGACATTTTTACCATTCAGAAGATCAAATTCGAAATATTTTGGGGATCGAAGGACAAGCATGTTAGATGTTGCTTCTCGATCTCTGCCCATTCCTCCGTGGGATACAAATGATCAAAAATTCTGGATTGCTTCCGTTTTAGGCTTGCGTAGGAATATTTGTCCTTTCCTCTTTCCGAGCAAGTTGTCTTTGTCTGAAAAAGTTCAAATAATTCCCTTGATTACTCAATCTCTTCGGGATTGTGAACACTTGCATGGATTGACCTCTTTAGAGGCAGATAAAGCGAATCCTTGGGACCGCGATTTTTTGATTGAGAATTTCCTTTTAACAGAAAGCATCCACCAGGCACATCTAGGTGAAGCTTTTGTTTTCGATGAACATTTATCAACCCTTATCTTGGTTAATCTTTACGATCACATAATTTTAAAAGTCGCACAGACAGGCCATAAACTTCATGAGGGCTTATCTCGTTTAATGGAGTTAGAGAAACGCATGGAAGAAACTCTTTCTTTTGCTTTTTCGAAAGAGTTTGGTTTCATGACTTCTAATCCTAGGTTGTGCGGAACTGGCCTGCTTGCGCAGGCCTTCTTGATTTTACCTGGAGTCGTCTTAAGTCAGCAGCTTGGCCAAATTTTGAAAGCGAAACCTTTCAAAGGGATCACGTGTCGAATGTTGGTTGGTGGGATTGTTGTTTTAGAGAATCGATATGGCTTAGGCTCATCTGAGGATCAAGTCTTGGCTCAATTGGAAACTGCCATCAATCATTTGATTGTTGTGGAGACGAACGTCAATAAGAAGGCTATTTCTAATGGTGATTCTTTGCTATTTGATAGGATTGCCAGAACCTTAGGTCTTTTGCGTTACGCTCTCCATTTAACAACTCAAGAAGCTTTAGAGGCGATTGGGCTCTTGAAGCTTGGACTTAACTTAGGACTGATAGAGGGAACATCCCAGCGTGAATTGAATTCCTTGGTTTTTTCTGTACGAAAGGCTCATATGTCGGCTAGTCATAAAACAAGCCAGACGCTAGAACAGAATAGAGCTTTGCTAATGAAGAATGCAGTCAAGGGTCTGGAGCTTCGTTTTGATTCTTAGCCTGAATAGCTCATTCGGCAGAGCAGTGCATTCGTAACGCACAGGTGGAGGGTTCGAATCCCTCTTCAGGCATATTGACCCTTGATACGGTAATTCTTTTTTCTCGTTACTCTGCAAATAGCACCTTTACACCTTCTTTTTTCTCGTTGAAACTCATAATTCGGAGATAGCGAATGTTTAAAGTTGCGGCAGTGATTCTAAGTGGTGGTGAGGGTGTTCGTCTACGTCCTTTGACTGAGCATCGATGCAAGCCCGCTCTTCCTTTAATGGGGCGTTATACATTAATTGACGTCGTAATCAGCAATGCTCTTTCGGCTGGAATCGAGCAGCTATTCATAGTGACACAATATCTATCCCATTCTTTACATCAATGTGTCTCTCGTCACTATTCGAGAAATGAGATGATTCACCACATTAAATTCATTGGCTGGGGAGAAGGACGTGCATTATCGTTAGGGACTGCTGATGCCGTACGTAAAAGTCAAATTTACCTGCAAGAGTTAGATGTCGACTACCTTCTCATCTTATCTAGTGATCAAATTTACACATTTAATTTTCTTGAATTATTTCAGTTTGCTGAAGCCCGAAAAGCTGATTTAGTTATTTGCACAGTTCCCGTTCATGAGAAGGACGCTAAAAGAATGGGAATTATGCAGCTGCAATCTAATCATGTTATTACACGTTTTGTGGAAAAGCCTAATTCAGCAGAAGTATTAGACACATTACGATTAAATGATGGCGATAAACCATTCCATGCGAACATGGGCATATATCTCTTCCGAAAATCATTTCTCTTCAAGTTATTAGATGAAGACCCAAGATCAGATTTTGGAATGCATATTCTTCCTGAAGCTGTTCTAAATTATACCGTATGGGCTTACCCATTTAATGGGTTCTGGAAAGATGTAGGGACTCCGTTTGATTATTTCGAATACCATCTAGATGTCGCTTCTGGTATTGGACATCGTCCAACTCTTTTAAGTAAAACAAACGAACATTTATCTCCGACTCAGATCGGGAATGCCACTGTGAAAAACTCAATGATATGTGATAGTTGTTCTATTGGGAATTCGCTTCTTAATCGTTGTTTGATCGGCCCTCACAGCGTAATTGGGGACGATTCTAAGCTTCAAGAAGTTGTCTGCATGGGTGGGTCATCATCAAAAGTTCGCGGGACACAAATAGGAATGTCATCTTCTCTGAAACGAGTATTAGCAGATCAAGACACTATCATCGGCAACAACGTTCGATTGGAAAATATTGAAGGACTTGATTCATTTAATCACGATCTTTTTCAAGTGAAAAACGGTATTATCATACTTCCACAAGAAACCAACATCCCGGATCATTTTGTCTTCTAGAACGCTTTGGGCTCTTTCTGATCTTCATCTTTCACTTTCCTGTCGAGATAAGGACATGGCTCATTTTGGAGAGGCTTGGAAAGATTATCAAGAGAGGATCGCCTTCCACTGGAAAGATCTAGTAGGAGAAAACGACCTTGTCTTATTAGCTGGAGATTTGTCTTGGGCAATGAAACTGGAAGATGCTCTCATTGACTTGAAGTGGATTGATAATCTTCCTGGTGAAAAAATTTTAATCAAAGGCAATCACGATCCTTGGTGGTCATCTCGTAAAAAAATGGAGTCTGTTCTTCCTCCTTCCATGAGGGCCATATTTACAGATCCTATTGAGGTGGGGAGCCTTTCCATTGGCGGCACACGACTTTGGGATCACCCTCTAACATTTTGTCCTACATTAATAGAATGGTGCGGAAAGGATAGTATTCCCTCACCTTCTTGGACCGAACATGATGAGAAAATTTTCTTAAGAGAGATGGAACGTATGCGTTCTATTTTAAAAAAAATGCCCTCAGATAAAACGAAGATCATTATGACCCATTACCCTCCTCTTCACCCATCTTTAGAACCCTCTACACCTTGTTCTGAACTATTCGAACAGGAAGGTGTAAGTGTCGTCGTATTTGGACATCTTCACAATTTGAAAAAAGGCCTAGTCCCATTTGGAGAAAAGAACGGTATTAATTATCTATTTACCGCTGCTGACTACCTAGAGTTTCAACCGTTAAAGATTCTTTCGTTTTAAATCTGTTTGCTAATCTGTTCAAATATTTGTGGATCAACAGGAGTAGGCTCGATATTCCATATTAACTGAGCATATTTTTGAATTGAAAGATCAGATGAGAAAGATCCCATAGCAGCTACTTGCTTGAGGGCCAATCTCGCCCACTCTTTACGGTCCTTGAACAGCTCTTCAACTCGTTTTTGGGTTTGCCAATACGAATCAAAATCCATCAAAACGAAATAACGGTCTGGTGTTTCTCCATCCATTAAACTGGTATAAATCTCACGAAAAGCAATTGTTTCACTCTGATTAGTTGCTAATGTTCCATCAATCAATGCGTTAATTATGGATCCTAATTTAGGAGATTGTGCGATGATGTTTCTTGGGACATAGTTCCCAGATGAACGTATCTGTTCTATTTCATCTGCTGTTTTGCCGAAGCGAAAAGGCCAAAAATCATCCCCAACGGACATCCTCATCTCTATATTAGCACCATCCTCCGTCCCAATTGTAAGTGCTCCGTTAAGAGCAAGTTTCATGTTACCAGTCCCAGAAGCCTCCATACCAGCGAGTGAGATCTGTTCAGATAAATCAGCTGCAGGGATAATTTTTTCAGCCAGCCTCACACTATAATTTGGGATAAAATGAACTGAAAGAATTTTGTTTACATCTGAGTCAGAGGCAATTTTTCGTGCAATTGCGCAGATAAGTTGAATAATGTTCTTAGCAATTCTGTAAGATGCGGCAGCTTTTCCTGCAAAGATCGATACACGCTTTATACGATCCTTGCCTTTCCCCTGTTTGATTTCTAGATAGAGACCTATCAGATGCAATGCGTTAAGAAGCTGCCTTTTATACTCATGTATACGCTTAATTTGAACATCAAAAAGAGCCTCTGAATCTACATCTGGGAAGAGAGATTTTTTGTGATCTTGTTTAATTTTTAAAAAAGCTTCTTGGACTGACGGATCATCTGCGAAAGACGCAAATTTCTCCAACTCAAGAGACTTAAGAATCCATTGGTTGCCGATAGATTGGCAAATTAAATTAGTTAATTGAGGGTTCGCAATAAGAAGCCAACGTCTATGTGTAATACCGTTTGTCACATTGCAAAATCTTTCTGGATAAATATCCACAAAATCACGAAAAAGGTTCTTTTTTATCAACTCAGAGTGCAACTTGGCGACTCCATTCACCTTATGCGATCCGAATATTGCCAAATGTGCCATCTTGACTTGACCATGATGAAACATGGAAAGCCTTTGAACTTTCTCCTCATCATTGGGGAACTTCTCTCTAACCTTGTTACACAGCTGATGGTTTAGCATTTCGATGATTCGATACTGTCTAGGAAGCAATTTATGAATAAGAGTCTGATCCCATTTCTCTAGGGCTTCATTCAAGATCGTATGATTAGTATAGGCAGTACATTGAACCGTTATGGAAAGAGCTTGCTGAAATTCCATTTTGGCTTCTTCTTGCAACAAGCGAATCATCTCAGGAACAACTAACGAAGCATGCGTATCATTGATATGTAACGAAACTACATCAGGGAAACGCGACCAATCATTCTCATATTTAACTTTGAAGCGGGAAAAAATGTCTTGCAAAGATGCAGAAACTAAAAGGAACTCTTGCTTAATACGAAAAACCTTTCCAAGCATATGTTGATCATTCGGATAAAGAACATCTGTCAAAGCAGTATTTTCTGATGCTTGTTCTAGGGAACCAGCATTGAATTGCTGAATGCGAAAATTCCTTGGACTCTCTTTCGTTGACCATAGTCGAATTGTATTCACATTGTGATATTTCGAATCAGAATAGCCAATGATAGGCAAGTCGTAAGGTAAAGCCCTAACCTCTTCACATGCAGAAAAATCATTTTCTTCGTTCCAATTTCCTCCGAAACATATTTTTTGGGCGCGCAAATCTCTACGAAATTCCCAAGGATTTTCATTTAACAACCAGCAATCTGGTCTCTCTACTTGGACCCCGTTTTCCAGCTCTTGACTGAAGAGTCCGTATTGATAACGAAGTCCATATCCCATTGCAGGATACATTTGTGTGGAAAGAGATTCAAAAAAAGAAGCTGCTAAACGCCCAAGACCACCATTTCCAAGAGCTGGCTCAGGCTCAAGCGCTAATAAGTCTCTAGGCTCTAATCCGAGAATCTCAAGTGCTTTCTCACATATGCCCATGCAGCGCAAGTTGGTCACATTAGAAATTCCTATTCTGCCAGGAAGATATTCCATAGAGAAATAGTAATTAATTCTCGATCCAGACTTGTTATATCCTTTCCACGTGGCCATCCAATGTACCAGAAGGAGTTCTCTAAAGGCGTAACAAAAAGCACGATACAAATCGAAATCAGAAACAGATTCCAACGTTCTACCAATCTGAAGGAATAGATAATCCTTCATCTTTTGTGCAATCCTGATAGGAACTCCTTCGTCCAACATCACAAATCCCCAAACGATTTAAAGACGCCTATCTATTCGTTCAGAGCATATAATCCAATATAAAAATGAATATCTTTAAGTGAAATTTTCCAGTCAGTTTACAAAGAAAATTGTGATAATTAGCCTATTTATTTCAGAAACTTTATTAACAAGTGTCATCCAGCAAAACTTGAATAGATTAAATTAAAATATTGATTTTTCTTTGAGATATTTAGTGTTTCAATAGCCTATTGACCTCTACTCAATATTGTGTAATAGAACGACTAACTCAAGAGATACCTAAAGGAAGGTTATGGAAAATTGGATCAGGTCTTTTTTACAACACATCGGAGTTAAGTTACAAAAAGTAAATTCCCCGGAGTGGTATGACAATCTAATAAAGCCTTGGTGGACTCCACCCAAATGGATCTTTTCTCCAGTGTGGACTGTACTTTACGCTATGATTGCGTTAGCTGCGTTTCGTATTTTTCTAGTCTTATCAGGTGGTAGAAGATTAAATATTATTCGTAAACTTTTCATAATACAGTTCTTAGCTAACGTCGTTTGGTCGACTCTATTCTTCGAATTACATCAGATTCAACTAGCTTTCTTTAACCTATTGGTACTGTGGATCGTGAACGGCGCGACTATATTCCTTCTTCGGACTGAAGATCATTGCTCAGCATTTATCCTCCTTCCTTATCAGATTTGGATTACACTTGCTCTATTACTAAATGGTGCTATTCTATGGCTGAATTAGACCGTTGTATCATTTGAGAGAGATTCTCCCTCATTCAGAAGATCTCTTTCTAGCTTTTGGTAAAAGCGTAACAAATCACGGTACCGTGCGGCTTCTTCATACTGCTTCTTTTGGGAAGCTTTCCTCATGGATTTGTCGTATGCTTTGATCAGCTTGCGAGCCTCTTGAGCACTAGTCACTACATGCTTATGGTCCTCATCAATATTTGGACCTTTTTGGAGTAGTCCGCTTAACTTCCCCTCTCTACGAACTGTCGTTTTTGGAGAAATCCCAAACTCACGATTGTGTCTCTCTTGGATCTCTCTTCTTCTGTTCATTTCCAATATTGTCTTCTCAATTGAAGAAGTAATGTTGTCGGCATACATTATTACACGTCCATTTTCATTTCGGGCCGCTCGCCCAGAAATTTGAACAAGAGATGTAGAACTTCTTAGAAAACCCTCACGATCTGCATCAAGAACGGCAACTAAGCCAACCTCAGGAAGATCAAGACCTTCTCTGAGCAAATTAATTCCAACTAGGACATCACACCCACCTCTTCTCAATTTGGACAAAAGGTAAACACGATCAATTGTACCAATATCGGAATGCATATATTCAGACTGAATTCCGATTGATCTGAAAAATCCTGCTAACTCCTCAGCTAGCTTCTTGGTCAGAGTAGTGATTAGCACTCTACGACCAGATTCTACCTCCTTCCTCACCTCACAGATCAAATCATCAACTTGATTTGTAGAAGGTCGCACCTCTACAACAGGATCTATCAGCCCAGTCGGACGAATAATCTGCTCAATCATTTTTCCGTTAGACTCATTTATCTCCCATTCTCCTGGGGTAGCTGATACATATATCACTTGTTGAATCTTCTGGAGGAATTCCTCGAAACGAAGAGGACGATTATCGGACGCCGAAGGCAACCTAAAGCCATATGAAATTAAAGTATCTTTCCTTGAACGATCTCCGTGATACATTGCTCGGACTTGAGGAATTGTCTGATGCGATTCGTCTACAATTAAAAGAAAATCCGAAGGAAAATAATCAATAAGACAAGAAGGTGGAGCACCTGGACTTCTTCCATCGAAGTGTCTACTGTAATTCTCAACTCCCTTGCAGTAACCCAACTGCAAAATCATTTCTATATCACAACATGTTCTCTGACGAATACGTTCACTTTGTAAAACTAAACCACGTGATAAAAAATCCTTCTCTGCACTTTCAAGCTCTCTACGAATCAAATAGACTGCCTCTTCGCGAACGTCAGAAGAACTGACATAGTGAGAT
>NZ_PPEU01000041.1:0-7468 GCF_003056015.1 Candidatus Similichlamydia epinepheli
CTGTGCCCCTTTATTTCAGCTTCATCTCGCATCCCACCAACGGGAAATTTATATTTGCAAACATATCTCCAACCAACGTGACAAGGATCTTCATAAGTCATTTTCATGGAGATCATTGTTTGGGGCTTGGCTCAATGTTGATGCGTCTCAATCTTGACCACGTTAAGCATCCTGTTCATTGTTATTTCCCCGCGTCAGGGTACCGTTATTTTAATCGTTTGCGATTTGGAACGTCCTACCATGAACGTATTAAGGTAGTTGCTCATGCGGTTGAAAAGCCTGGTTTGGTTGACGAAACAAATGACTTCACTTTTGAAGCTTTTCCACTTATTCACGCAATTGAAACATTTGGATGGAGAATCAAAGAAAAGAAGAAACGTAAATTTTGTTCAGCGACTTTAGAGAAGTACGGAATTCGAGGGTCTTCTGTTAGAAGTTTAATAGCAGACAAATGTATAGAAACACCATTTGGCAAAATAGAACTTGATCAAGTCAGTTTCATGCAGGAAGGAGATGTTTTCACTTACGTAACCGATACTCTTGCTTGTGACCAAGCTATTTTGGCTGCGCAAAATGCAAAGTTATTTCTTTGCGAGAGTACTTATCTTGACTCGGAGAAGCATCTTGCAACACAAAACTTACATATGACGGCAAAAGAGGCAGCCTCTATTGCTAAACATGCTCGTGCTGAACGGTTGATTCTCACACATTTTTCTGGACGTTATCAAGATACATTACCTTTTCTACAAGAAGCTCAGTCCATCTTCCCGAATACTCTAATTGCAGAAGACTTGAAGGTCTTCCAATTTGAAAGAAAACCAAAACAGTGAAACGTTCAAAAATTGCCGTTCTCAAAGTTTTGATTGCCTATGCATCAATTGCGGCTACTATGTTGCTTTCTCACTCTATCCTAAACGATGGTAATCACTCCCCTTTTCTATTGGTGGCAGTTCGCATGTCTATCGGTGGAGTAGTTTTGCTCTTAATCCAAATGAGGAATCCATTTCTTGCTCCATCATTATACGACTGGTTCAAAGTTGTACAGCTGGCATTCTTTCAATCATTTCTCTCTTTCAACTGTGAAGCTTGGGCTATTCAGCATATTTCAGTTGCAAAGGCTCAACTTCTTTACAATTTAACACCTTTCCTTACTGCTCTTCTGCTAATCAGAAAAAGGACACCTTCTCGTCTCCAATGGATTTATATTTCATTGGCTTTTTTGAGTGGTTCATCGCTTATCTCCTGGAGAGGAGAGATCGTTTCCTTATCTATCCCAGAATGGATTATGTTTCTTGCAGTCCTTTCAGGATCTATCGGTTGGATCTACTTTAAAAGACTTCTAGAACGGGGTTATTCTCCAGTTTTTCTAAATGGAATTTCTATGATGTTAGGAGGTTTTTTTTCTTGGGCACTTTGTTGTGCCATGGATGTTCCAATCATCATCACAAACCAAAGAGCCTTCTTCAGGACAATTCTCATTCTTCTGTTTCTATCTAATTTTTTCTTCTATGGGATCTACTCTAGAGCACTAAAATACCATTCCCCAGCTTTCTTAGCCCTGCTTGGACAATTGACGCCGTATTTCTCTGCTATCTATGAGTTGATATGGTTCGGAAAGCCGATCTCTAGCTCATTTATCGCTAATGTGACCGTTACGATAATAGTGACATTCCTCTTTCAAAAGGAGGAAAAGAGACTCTGGGGGCGGTCAGACTCGAACTGACGAAGCCCGAAGGCGGAAGATTTACAGTCTTCTGCAATTGCCGCTATGCGACACCCCCGATAATAAAAATTGCTGCCTGGGGGACTTGAACCCACAACCGCTCGATTACAAGTCGAGTGCTCTGCCAAATTGAGCTAAGGCAGCACTATCCGCCCTGCAGATGATAACCAAGCCGAGCGTTTTGTGACAAATAAGATCATCGCGACATCTAATATGTGAAAAGATGACATGCAACTGAATGATTATCTGATAGTGATGTCATTTTTGGACACGTTGAAAAACATACGTCCATGGCAAAAGGACAAAGAGGTGCGAAAACACACCCACTCCCTGTGTATTTCTTTTCTATATTGTTTTTGGGAACAATGACTCTAGGAGTTTTTTTCCTCTGTTTGTGAGGGTCAGGTAACGGAATGGCATTGATTAGAGACTGTGTGTAGGGATGCTTAGGTGAATTATAAACTGTTTCTACCTGTCCTACCTCTACAAGAGTTCCACCGTACATAACTCCGACTCTGTTGCACATGTAACGCATGATCAAAAGATCATGTGAAACAATCATAATTGTAAGCGAAAAGTTATCTCTTAAATCAAGAAGTAAGTTTACTATTTGGGCTTGTACAGAAAGATCCAAGGCAGCAAGAGGTTCGTCGCAAACAAGTAATTGTGGTTTTAAAACGAGAGCTCTGGCAAGTCCTATGCGATGTTTTTGACCTCCACTGAATTGGTGTGGAAAGCGAGATAACACGTCAGATGGAAGACCAACTTTTTCCAAAAGATCGATAATTTCGCTCATAGGTGAACAGCTTGATTTCAGATATTTTGAGTGAAGATATAACGGTTCGAGTAAGGTTTCTACGATGCGATGCATGGGGTTCAAGGCAGCGCAAGGGTCTTGAAAGACAAACTGAATTTCTCTACGGAGAGAAAACTCTTCCCCTTCCGATAAGTTAGAAATATCCCTCCCCTCAAATACACATCGTCCAGAATCAATATCTTCTAAACGAGAAACTACTCGAGCACAAGTTGACTTGCCAGATCCGCTTTCTCCAACCAAGCCAAATATTTCTTCTCTGTAGATATCAAACCCAATCTGATTAAGCGCTTTGCATTCACCTGACCGATACGTTTTAGATACATTTTTAAGAGAATAGATGATGTCCGGCACTGACTAGTTACTCGCTTCAAAACGTTTATATTGTTCTTTGGCTTCTGTTCTGTGTAAATGACAAGCACATTTTCGTTCACCAAACGAAAAGAAAGAGGGCATTTCAATCGCACAAATATTCATGGCGAAGGGACACCTAGAAACAAACGAACATCCATTGTTTAATTTTGCAAGATCCGGAGGTGTTCCAGGAATTGTTTTAAGACGCGAAGAGCGGTGTCCTTCTTTTGGCAAAGCTTGAAGAAGGCTTTTTGTATAGGGGTGTTTAGGTGATTGAAAAATATCAAAAACAGAGCCTTCCTCTACTAGATTACCTGCATACATAACAAGAATCCTATCGGCAAATGCTGATACAACTCCCAAATCATGAGTTATGAAAAGAATACTCATGGATAGTTCATTTCTCAAATCTTGCAAGAGGGCCAGTATTTGTTCCTGAACGGTGACATCGAGGGCTGTAGTCGGCTCGTCTGCAATTAAAATTTGCGGTTTAGATGCAAGGGCAACAGCAATAGAAATTCTTTGACGCTGGCCACCGCTAAATTCGTGAGGATAATCTTCTGAACGTCTTTTTGGGTTCGAAATTCCCACACGGTCTAACCAGTAAAGAGCCTCCATTTCAGCTTCTTTATGAGAGAGCCCTAAGTGGTATCTCATTCCTTCTGCAATCTGCTCTCCAACCGTAAACATCGGATGTAGAGCAGTCATCACGTTTTGAAAAACAAAACCAATAGATTTTCCACGAAAACGATGCATCTCCTCTTCTTCAATATTTGCGAGATCCACATCTTCAAATAAAACCTTACCGTTCATTTGATATTGAACGGTTTTTGGAATCAACTTCACCAATGACATAGCCAAGATGCTTTTACCACAACCAGACTCGCCTAATATGAAAAGTACTTCTCCCTCTTTTAATGAAAATGAGACATCACGAACGCAGTGAACAAGGCCATATTGCGTTCTTAACTTAACGGAAAGCCCTTCCACGTTCAAAATAGGTTTGGTCATGATTTGCCTTCTTCTTCGACAAATCTTCTTGGATCCATTGCATCTCGCAATCCGTCGCCTATCCAATTAAAAGCGAGCATAGTTGCGAAAATAAATCCTACAGGGAAAAACAGCCTCCAAGGGTAATCCCTTAAAGCTTGTAATCCTGAACTTGCCATGCTTCCCCAGCTAGCTACTGGCAATGCCACGCCCATTCCCAAAAAACTCAAGAATCCCTCTCCAAATATAGAACTTGGCACTGATAGAGTAACTGATACAATAAGTGGCCCCCAGATATTGGGTAAAATATGAAAAAAGAAAATGCGTTTTTTATTTGCGCCAATGGCTCTTGCGGCTAATACAAAATCTTGATTTTTACATTCTAGAACCTGGAATCTAACTACACGCGCTGTTCTGGACCAGCTTAGGAGTCCAATAATCACTAGAACAGTGAAAAATCCACCACGAAAAAGGCAGCGCAAAGCCATGACCTTCAATAGGGTTGGAACCCCATCAAGGACATCAATAACGCGCATCATTACCTCATCTATAAAGCCACCACAGTAGCCCGACATTCCCCCAAATAAGACACCGAGGACCAAATCGATAAATGCAGAGCCAAGTCCAACTCCAAGAGAAATGCGAGCTCCTGACCAAACTCTGACAAAGATGTCTCGTCCTAACTCGTCTGTTCCAAACCAGAAATCCATGTTGGGTTTAGAGTTGACTACATCCAAATGATTTTCGTAGTAGGTATGCGATGAAAATATCGGAATGAAGACAGCACCCAAAAAAAGAAGCATCACAAAAACAAATGAATAGGTTGCAGTTTTGTTTTTGAAAAACTTTTGAAATGCAAGAGACGTCTTACTTGGAAAATCCAGTTTGTCCAGGGATTTTTTTTCATCGGAATGGTGCCTTGTCAGTGGCAAAAACAAATTTTCAAAATTATCCATAGAGAAACAAATTGTCCCTTATGACTGCTTCTTTTTAATTGTTTCATTAGAGACGCGAGGATCCAAAGAGATATGAATTAAATCAACTATAAAGTTTGCAATTAGAAGAATCGCACCGTAAAAGATTGTTAATCCCATTATTAGGGGGTAGTCACGATTAGATGTGCTTTTAATGAACCACTGTCCGACTCCAGGAATAGCAAAAATCTTTTCTACAACAAACCCACCAACCAAAATTCCTGAAGTGAGAGGGCCTAAAATTCCCAAAGCAGGAAGAATTGCTTCCGGTAAGAGATGTCGGTACAGTACACGCTCCCAAGGTAATCCTTTTGCACGAGCTGTTTGAATGTAATCACGAGATAGAGCATTGATCATGCCTGATCGAATTAATCGAGTTAAATGGCAAGAAGGTGCAGTTGCAATCGCTATAGCGGGAAGTATAGTGTGCCTAAATGTTCCCCAGCAGGCAACGGGGAATATACCCAATTTGATTGCGAAAATATATTGAAGCAAAGTTGCCTTTACAAAGTTCGGATTAGATATTCCCACAATGGAACCAACCGTTATTGCTTTATCGATAGGGTTCCCCAAATTTTGAGCAGAGATCGCAGCTAAATACAACCCCAATAATACGGAAATGAAAAGAGCCTCCGCTCCCAAAAAAGCGGAAACTGGAAACCCCTCTTTCAAAATAGAATTCACAGAGCGGTCAGGATACTTTAGTGAAGGTCCCAAATCGAAAAAAACAATTCCCTTCATGTATGTCAGGTATTGAATCCAGATCGGCTTGTCCAAACCATAGTATGCATTCAATGCTTTTCTTACTTCTTTGGGAATAGGCCTTTCCTCGGCAAAAGGATCACCTGGAATGGCTTTCATTAAGAAAAAAGTAATAGTTGCAATTGCGAAAAGCGTCATGATCGCGCTTACAATCTTCTTTAAAATTAGTCGCCACATCCTTGTTTCTCCAAAAATAATGCCCTAGGAATGGAATGGGAGACTTTTCTCTCTCCCTCAAACTGATATGGTCCAGGAGATAAGAAGCAATCTTGCGTAGACCATAGCTCTTCATTCTTTTTAAGCATTAAGAATGCAGGCCCATTCAAATCTACCAATGTCTTCCGTATGACTGGCAGCCATTTCCCTTCTCTTCTTTCCTTTTGAAACATGGAGATTAAAGGGACTCCTCTAACTTGCCAAGAATAGATATCTTTTTCTAACCCTGTCATGAGGGCCATATATCCGTTTCTTTTTTCACGAACCAGCGCAGCAGCGCACATTCCCAATGAGTAGCAGTAATGCGCATCAAACAAACTTGGATGAGCACATCGACATTCATATCCAAAAAAATGAGGAATTGCAGAAAAAGTTTTTCTAAGTTGAGAGATCTTTTCAACTTCTTGCTTCACAAGAGACAAAAGCAACCTCTCTGTTTCAATCCTAGAAACTGCAACATTGCCATGTGCATCTCGATCATAAAGAAGCTGAACTTGAATAGATTTTGGTAGAGAGCCCAAGATGATAGACGAAGCCGGATCGAGACTTTGATGTATAGTTTCTAACGTATGATTTGGATCTCTCGCCAAAAGATCATTCAATACACAAATCAAAGTGTCTATTCCTGGAATTTGTTCAATTAGGCCTTCTGGGATAAGTATCACGCCGTAATGTTTTCCCTGAGCAGCGCGTTTCTTAACTATCTCTACAAGAGAAGATACAATCCTCTGTATTGAAATCCCTTCTTTTTTAATTTGTTCGCTAATCAAAGCATAAGTTGGTTGAACTTGAAGGGCTGCTTCAAGAGTTAAATGAGATGCATGCCGTCCCATCAAGCGAACAAAGTGGTAGTTTTTTTTACATGACAAAGAATCAAGGCAGACATTTCCAACCAATTCGGATATTACTTTAGCTGCTGTGTCGTGACCAAATGAGACTTCAATTGAATGCCCTTTCAAATCTCCATCTATTGTTTTTGGGACACCAACAATTGATGTTTTTAATTTTTCTTTTTGAAAAAACTCAGCCAACAGCCCTGCATTTGTGTTAGAGTCATCGCCTCCAATGACCACCAACCCGTCTAATTCTAGTCTAGTGCAAACTTGAGCAACTTTTTCGAAATCACCGTTCCCCTTTAATTTCTGTCTAGAAGTAGAAAGAAGGTGAAATCCCCCTGAATTAGCCCAATCTTTCAGAAGGCCATTTGTCAATTCGATATTTTTGCCTTCAAGTAAACCTTTAAACCCATCTTGAAAACCAAAAAGAGTCCCGTTTGACCCAATACGTGAAATGGCGTCAGAGATGCCAAGCAGAACGTTGTGCCCACCTGGAGCAGGCCCTCCTGAAAACAGTACACCTATCCTCATTTCACTCATTTCGGTACAGCTACTATCTTTTTCTGCGATAAGCAAAGGGGACGATTGCATTGAGGGAAAATATTCCTCTAATTCAGGGCGAACAGGCACTCCCTTCTCTTCTTTGAAGCGAACAAAAGGGAAATCAGATAATTGTTTTGGTAATTGGATGGGCGAATTCGCCCTAACAATTGAAAAGTCACCAGAGTAATTAGCAAACACCTATACCACCTACTATCTTTGAAACACTCAAATCCAAGGTGAAATAAACGATTCTAAA
>NZ_PPEU01000042.1:0-6975 GCF_003056015.1 Candidatus Similichlamydia epinepheli
TGATATACTTTATAACCGCTGTAGTCAGGTGTATTGTGAGATGCGGTTAACATAACACCTAGATCACATTCTTCAATACGGACTAAAAACGAAAGAAGTGGTGTAGGGATAGGTTGTGTCGCTAAAAGTGCAGTGTGACCCATATCGGCACATAGTTGAGAAACTATTTTTGCAAAAGGAATAGATTCAGAACGCGTATCGTAGCCTATGGCTACCTTTAGCTTATTTTTATTTGAGAAACTGTCCAGAACTGCTCGTGTAATTAAGCTAATAGTATAGGGATTCATTCTATTAGGTCCTGGACCTACTTTTCTACGAATTCCTGCTGTTCCAAAGGACAAATCTTTTCCAAATGCATCTTCTATTTCTTCTATATTCGTTTCGATTAGTTGTGTAAGTTGTGTATCGGAAGCAGGATCGATCTGATTAGCTTTCCATTTTTTCAATCGTTCTATCGCTTTCGAAGAAAGACTTCCTAGACGGTCCATCTTGAGCTCTTCTTCTGATTATCTATCCATCGGTTTTTGTAGGTCATTCCGTGAGAGAAAGTCAAGCGAGCACGTATGATAAAATGCTAGCAATCGCTAAAATCATTGCAATTAGTTGGATTTAGTTATGAAGAGAATATGGAATTGGTTGGTAACACTTTTCTCAGTCAACGGAGAAGAATCTGTAGCTTACATCTTGGTTACCATTCCTTCACTTGAGAAAACTATGCCGATTTTGCAAGAGCTCATAGGAAGAAAGTTGATTGCTTGTGCATCTTTTTTCCCGGTCACATCTGTTTTTTCATGGGAAGGGAAAATTTGTGAACAAAAAGAGGTAAAAATCCTTTTAAAAAGTCGCATTTCTCTTTTTAAAAACGTATCAGACGTTATCCATCTCATGTCCCCGTATGAAGTCACAGAGATTAGTCTGATTAAAGCTGAGCGAGTTGATGAGCCTTATTTCAATTGGATTATGAAAACAACTCATAGCTAGGGGTTAGGATATATGTTTTCTGTTTCCGGCCCGGTCTTACTTCCAGTCTCTCAATATGAGTCTTTTCAAGCTCTTGCAATTATGGGAGCTACGGCAACTGGTAAGACCCAACTTGCTCTAGAGTTAGCGGAGAAAGTTCCTATAGAGGTGATATCTGTCGATTCTGTTCAAATTTATCGCGGAATGGATATTGGAACTGCGAAAGTTACGCTAGAGGAAAGAGGGCGTGTTGCTCACCATTTGATTGATATTTGTCCAGTGTGCGAACCGTACAACTTAGCTTCATTTTTGAACGATGTTGTACGTGTGCTTCCAGAGATTCTACAGAGAGGAAATCTTCCAGTATTTGTAGGGGGCACCGGATTCTACTTTGAAGGTCTTTTTCGAGGCCTTCCACCTACTCCTCATCCAGACGAAGATGTACGTAGACAGCTCCAAGATGATTTGAACAGAGAAGGTCTTGATTCTTTGCATCAAAGGTTAGTTAATCTCGACCCGTTATCTGCCTCCGCCGTTTCAAAGCGGGATCGTCATAGAATATTAAGGTCACTTGAAGTAATCCTGGTTACAGGTAAACCTCTACATTTACTCGATAGAAAACAAAAAATCGGTGAACCTCCTTTACCAACTAGGGTTGTTAACCTTGAGGTCGCGAGAAATATTTTAAGAGAACGTGTTCTTGTGAGATGCGATCAGATGGTGGAAGCAGGATTGCTTCAAGAAGTCAAAAATCTTATCCCTCAAGGTATTAAGAAGAATCATTCTGCTCGCAAGGCAATTGGATATAGTCATTTCCTTGACTATATTGATGGGCATGTTTCTTTCGATGAAAGTATCTGTTCTTTTAAGCAAGTTTCTTGTCAATTGATCAAAAAGCAAGAAACCTGGTCACGTTCCAGAAACCGTCTTATCCCTGTAGAACACCTCTCTTCTCGAGAGGGAATAGATAACTTTATCAATCAGTTTTGCGTTGCTACCTCTCGTTAGGAAGATCATCTTTGATTGCCATAATTATAGAAAATTCTTAACATCCGGATTGTCCTGTACAGGCCCTGGAGGGAGTATTTATGGCTTCAATGAATAAAGTGTTTTTGTCAGGAAACTTAACCCGCAAACCGGTGCTTCGTAGAACCCCAAAGGGAACTTCTGTTACAGATTTACTGCTTGCCTTGAATCGTGAATACACAACTTCAAGTGGAAAAAAGCAACGTGAGGCGTGTTTTGTAGATGTCGTTGTCTGGGGAAGGCTAGCAGAAGAATCTGTCTCTAGACTTGAGTGTTCTTCATCAGTTGTTGTTATTGGTCATTTGCAACTTGATGTTTGGTTTTCTAAAGAAGGCGAGAAGAGGTGTAAGTTGCGTGTTTACGCAGAAGAGGTTTATTTCCTTGGTGTTCAGTCTGGTTCAGATGCAAGCGAGCATATGCCTCAAGAGAGCATTCTAGAGGAATTTTCTTCATTTTGTGATCAAAGAGGCTCTTCTATTGAAGAGGTAGCCCTAATAGGTTCATAAGATCATTGTAAAAAGGGAATACAAAGAGGAAATAACTTTTAGCTGTTTGCCTGCTTAGGTTTACAGAAAGAGGTTCCATAGGTAAACTTTCCGTGAGAGAAGGTGGGGTCTATTTTGCGTAGCGCTTGTGTTTTTGTGTTGCGCTTGGGCTCCTTCTTAGGAGTGGAAGTTCATGCTGGAGCAAGAAAGGGAGTCGGGTGACTCCGTGAACGTGGTTGAAGTGAAGGTTGAAGAGCGTACTGTTTCTGACCCGGTGGAAAATGAGGTGACAGAAGGCTCTGTCTCTAAGGCTCCTCCCGATGTTGTCGTCAACCTGCGATCCTCTTTTGATGGAATGAGTGGAGTTTGTGAGAAGGTGGAGGCTTGTCTTTCTTTGATGAGTGAATGCCTTTCTCATTCAGATCGCCCATTATTTCGTGTTTTTTGGGAGTCAAGGAAAGTTCTTTTTGAGCTGTTTGCAGACTCTTCGCTTTCTTCAGCAGATCGTGTTCGTTATCAGGCTACGTGTAAGGATCTCTCCAGGGAGGCTCTTATACTGAAGGATCATGTGAAAGAAGTATCTAATTTTGCCGCTCAACAGATTGAGCTTGCCATTGAGGCGATGCAGGTTGAGTTGAGTAAGGCTGTTGAGATACCTTCAGATTGGGACTCTGGAGTTCTTCCTGAATGTTTAGAATCTGAGAGCCGTTTTTATTTTGAGTCGCATTCCAGGTTGTTGAGGTTGTCTGCCCTTGCGGAGAGATTGAGAAGTCTTCGTGAAGAGGTTTTGTCTATTTCTATGCGTGGCAAGCTCAAGCGGAAGCTACTTGACAGTCTTTCTGAAGTTGGGAATTTGTTATTTCCTGAGAAGAGAGAATTAAGTCGCGTATTAGGTGAGCGATTTCTGTCTGATGTTGAAAACTTCGTAAAGAAAGTTATGAGCGGACCGGTTTCTGAAAGGCCCGCGTTGCAGTTGCTTTCCGAGGTGCGGAGATTTCAGGCTCTTGCTAAGGAACTACAGTTAACGAGAACCACGTTTAAGAGTGCTCGTCTCTCTCTTAGTGCATGTTGGGATCGTCTTAATGTAGCTCTTTCGCAAAAGAAAGAGAAAATGGAAGAACGGCGAGAGCTTTCTAAAACAAATTGTGAATCGATTCGTTTAAAGATTGAGAATTTGCGCAAAGAGTATCATGAGTCTAGTCTTTCAGATGATCGGCTTGAGAGTGAATTGGGCCTCATACAGCGAGAGATGCGCAACGTTGATCTCGATAGGAATAGTGTCATTTTTTTGAAGAGAATCTTGAAGGAAGCCAGGGCTCCTCTTTTAGAAAAAAGAGAAAATGAGTTGGAGAAAAGGCGAGAGGCCGATCTTCAGGCTGCTGAGGAGCGAGAGAAATGTTTACAAAATCTGAGGGTTCGTCTTTCTGATTTGTTAGAACGAGTGCTTGCTTTTAAGGGAAATGATGTTGAGGGGTTTGATTTAGAGTATCGCGAATTGTGTGATCAATGTCGGACTCCTTTGATTTGGAGAAGTGATAGGGTTACTCTAGATAAGCTTCTTAAACAGATCAAGCATGCTCTAGAGCATCGGAAGCGTGCTCATTTGATGGAAATCTCCTCAACGGATGGGGAGTCGATTGAGTCGATTCGTAGACGTTTGGAGGAATTAATTTCATGTCGAGAAGAGGTTCGTGAGCGGCTCGATTCTAACAAGAAGAGCGTTGGTTCATCTGGACTTGACCTAGAGAGGGCTCTTTACTTGGGTCAAATGATGCAACAAGATAAGGAGAGGCTTATTGAGTTGAGGCGTGTGATTGCGGAAATGGAGATTGTCTTGCAAGAGAAGTCTAGGCATGGTGAGTGAAGATAATGGCGGCTTGTCTTCGCCTCTTTTTTCTTGGGTTCGAAATATAAGTGAGGAGATAGTCGCACAGAAGGGTTTTAACGTTAGGGTTTTTTCTGTTTCTTGTCCCGGTGCGGTTTGTGACTATTTGATTTTTGCTGAAGTTTTCGTGGATCACCACATGAGAGTTGTTTCGGAGCATTTGGTTACTTTTCTTAAGCGAAAGTGGATGCGTCCTCGTGTAGAGGGCCGCTCATCTTGGGTATTGCTTGATTGTGATCAGGTGATCATTCACCTTTTGACACCTGAGGCTAGATTGTTTTACTCGATGGAAAGCCTTTGGGGAGATCTAGTAGAAGAGGTTTTTTTCTCATAGATCGCTTTTTCTTTTTTTTCTTCTACGATGCTTTTCTTCTCATCGATTAAATTTCCTCCTTGCTGTAGGAACAAACCGTGTATGGCAAGAAAATGGGCAAATCGTTTGTTTTGTCTCGACCATCCGTTTCTTCCAAATGGTTAGAAGAAAATGTTTCAGTTTGTCGTTACTCTTTTATCGTTCCTCTTCAATTTCATTTTGCGATTACGTTATCGCATGGATATCCGAGGAATAGATCGTATCAGGCAAAGGAGCGGAGAAGGAATTTTATTTCTATCCTCTTACTCATCTGTTCTTGATCCTGTCCTTGTCAATTCTTTTTTGATTATGGATGGTGTTCCGGTAAGAATTCTTGCTTATGAGCAAGATTGCCAGAATCCAGTTAATCGGTTGATTGTTCGTTGGTTACGAGGGATTCCGATTCCTGATTTGAGTTCATCTTCTAATCCTTTGAAGAAACAAAGGAGTGAGATAGCGTTTAGAAAATTGTCACAGTCACTGCTTCTAGGTGACATTTTCATGATGCATCCTTCAGGTCGTCCTAAAATGACAGGACGAGAATCCCTTCATGGTACTTCTTGGGCATATCGCTTGACGCAGGAGATACCTGGTTTAAGAGTTGTCCTTGTTCGTGTTTCTGGATTATGGGGGAGCAGGTTTTCTACAATTTGGGAAAAGAAGTCTCCATCTTTTTTTAGGACATTTTGGGGCTGGTGTAAGATGATCCTCAAGAATGGAATCTTCTTTGCACTAAAGAGGCAGGTAGTAATTTCATTTGAGGAGATGAACAAGGAGATATACTCACTTTCTCAAGATGACTTTAATAGGTGGGTAGAAAATTGGTTGAACCAGTACGAACATGAAGGCCAGAAGGAGGGTGACTGTGGTGAGACACCGACGTTTGTACCTTACACTTTTTATAATCAAACTGTCCCTGAACCACAAGATAGAGAGCCTGAGCCAGATCCGTTTGAGCAGGTGGAATGGGTTCCCCGTGAAGTTCAGGAGCCGATTCTCGAGGAAGTGGCTCGTATTGTAGGGCTGCCTACTTCTTCACTAGACCCTCATGCAGATTTAGTAGAAGATTTAGGGCTTGGGGCATCTGATAGGGCGGTCTTACTATCTTCTATTCATAATCGGTTCGGTAGATTAGGACTTCGAGATACACATGCTAGTACAGTAGGTCAGTTAGTTAAATCTGTAGCGACTAAGCTGAAAACTCTTCCCCCTAAATCAGGTCGCTCCTCTCTACATCCTACTTTTGGGGAATGGTTTTCATCTAGGGAGAGAGTTCCAGTTGCGACACCTGTTGGTACGATTTTGCAAGAGGCTTTTTTACGATCTTGTGATCGAGGGTCAGGTGCGATTGCGTGCGGAGATCTGTTGAGGGGATCTATTTCTTATAAGCAGCTAAAGAGGAGGGTTTTGCTGCTTGCTAGTGAAATTAAGTATCTTCCTGGGAGTAAGGTAGGAATTTTACTTCCTTCGAGTGTAGATTGTGTAGTTGTTCTTTTTGCCGTGTTGCTAGCGGGAAAGATTCCTGTTTTAATTGATTGGACAACCGATAAAGAGTCTATTCAAACTTTTCTTAGACTTACCGATGTCCACGTTATTATTAGTTCAAGGTGGTTCTCAGATGAGTTAGAGCACTTAGCCATGAAGGATATTGCTTCGTTTCTTCTCTTGTTGGAAGATATGGAAAACAGAAAATCCACATGGAAAAAAATAAAAGCATATGTTGAATCATACCGTACGGCTGACGTTTTATTAGATGAGTGGGATGAAATGTGTGCCAAGGCCGATGATACGGCTTTGATTCTTTTCAAAAACCGCACTCATGCTGGGCCTTGTGGTGTTCCATTAACGCACAGAAACCTTCTCTCTTCAGTAACAAGTCTGTTCTCTGCAATTCCTATTACTTCACAAGATAGTTTTTTTGCTGTACTTCCCCCTTGCGATTCTATCGGGATGGAGATGCTAACTTTATTGCCAATTTTTTGCTCTGTGAAATTGTTTTGTTCTCCTTATCCATTTGAGAGTGTGCAAATTGCTACTTTGATTCAACAAGTTAGACCTACTGTTTTCGTTGGCACACCTGCGATAGTAGAATCTTTATTTCAATTTGCCAAAAGAAAGGATCTTGAATCGATTCGTTATTTTCTCTTTTGTGGAGAAACCCCATCAAATGAACTCGTCTCTCAAGTGGAAGAGTTGGGAGCAACTCCCATTCTTAGCTATGGACTGACTGAATGCGGTGCTGTGATAGCGATTCATCGAATTGGTAA
>NZ_PPEU01000043.1:0-6741 GCF_003056015.1 Candidatus Similichlamydia epinepheli
GGGTAGTTCTTAATTGGTTTTGATATGACTGAAGTTGATCTCTAGTCGTTTTTAGCTGTGCTCTCAATTTGTCGAGATCTTGATCCCATCCTTCTTTGAAAATTTCTCCTTCTCCGACTCGATTTGAAGGGGATTCAAGAAGAGAATTTTTCAGTAAATTCATCAAATCTTGTATAGGAGGAGTTTGGTCTTGAAGGAAAAGATGAATTGGTTTGATCGTCTTGCAAATGTGATAAATGTTAGGCAAAAAATCACAACTAATTCTTAACCCTAACAGATCATGTGTTGTTTTTTTCCCTCGTTCAAGTCGAACTACAATACGTTCAAGATCACGTATAGATTCTAGAAATTGTTGCAATTTTCTGATTAAATACGGGTCTTGAACCATATGTTGAACAACGTCTTGACGCTTTTTGATTAGAGAAGTATCTAGTAATGGCTTTGACAACCATTGACGCATTAGGCGTGTTCCCATTGGGGTTTCTGTGCGGTTAATATGGCCAAAGAGAGTTTTCTCATTTTCTCCTGAAAAAGAGTCAAGAATAGAAAGGTGCCTCTGCGTAGCTCGATCAATAAAGAGATAATCTTTTGTATCCAAGATTTTTATGTTTTGTATTTGATCAATAGGCTGAAGTAATTCAAACGTTAAATAACGTAGAAGTGCACCTGAAGAAAGAAAAGCTTTTGGAAAACGATTAAATCCCAAACTATCCATCGATTGCAAACGAAAATGACGACAAAGAAATGATGTATTTGTCTCTCTTGAAAAAAAACGATCATCTATTACTTGAATCGGAATATGAAAATCTGATGCCACTTGAAAAAGAGAGGATGTCTTTTTATTTGTAATGATTTCTGCTGGTTTGTATATCGACAACTCATCTAGACATTCGTCCCATGAAGTGCATTCTAATGTCCACATTTCTCCAGTAGATGAATCACAAAACGCGATCCCAATAGAAGAGTCATTAGTGTCAGTGTAAAGTGATGCAATTAAAAGGTGTCCATTGTCACACGTTTCAAGAAACCTGTTCAAGGTTCCAGATGAAACAAAGTGGGCAATTTTTCTTGTTAGAATTTTTTTTGAATTGGTTGAACAAGAACTGTCTTGTTCTACTATTGCAACACGTTTTCCACACTGAACTATTTTTGACAAATTTGATTCAAGAGTATGGGCTGGAATCCCAGCCATAGGAAAATCGTGTCTTGTTGTGAGAGTGATACCTAATACTTTTGAAAGTATCTTTGCATCTTCTCCGAAGGTTTCATAAAAATCACCTAACCTGAAAAGAAGCAAACTGTCTCCCGCTTTTTCTTTGCAGGACCGCCATTGTTCCATCATTGGGGAAAGAGTTTTTGTCTGCATCGATTTTCTTCTATGATGTTTTATTTAACTAGACTAATTGGAGTTATTTAATAAATAGTTTTTGAACCGTTTGTTTCAAATTTGAGAATAGAATTTCCTCTCTTAACTTGTGTTCTTCCGTAAAAGATAAGTCTGCCCATTCATTTGTTATGATGTCTGACACTATTTCTTTGTTTTGATTATTTCTTTCAAAATAATCCTCCCTGGATTGCTTTGGAGAAAATATTTCCAAATAGATACGAGGAGCTACTCCAGTAAAAGATCTAAATGTTAGAAGGCCACTTTTAGTGGCAGATCCGTGATGAATGTGGTCAAAGTCTTGTACTTCCATTGGCCAGAATCTAAATGCTTCACTTTTTGGATATAGTTCAAGGTAGACAACTTCTAATATCCCAGCTGCAATAAGATGCTTTGTACAGTCGTGACAAGGAAATGTTGTTACATACATGATATTATTTTGCACAGACACTCCTCGAGAGGCTGCGCTCACTAATGCAGCCATTTCTGCATGTACAGTACGATGTTCAAACAGTTTCATTCTAACCAGTCTGCTTTGTCGCAGTTCATGCAGTAAAGTATCCATATTAATATTTTGATCAGATGAATGGCGTCTATTTTTTTCGATTATTTTTAATATTTCAAGGCAACATTCCTCTTTGAGCTTTGTCGCAGATTCTTTTGTGAGAAATCTGAAGTCTCTAGAATCTTTATCTGGCTCTTCATCTAACTTTCTCTCTGGCCAATAAAATCCACCTGTTCGTTTGGGGACTTCATTACATCCTGTTGAGATAACATCTCCTTTCGAATTCATAATAATTGCGCCAACTTGTCTAGCCATATCACTTGATCGCAGCGAAATGGCTTTTGCTAGAAACATGCCTGCTTCTTCAGTAGTAGGGGTGTGGAAAGGATTTCCTAATATAGTTTCAAGAAACCTTTTTAAAAGCCACTCCGATTCTTGAGCATCAGAAAGATGAAGAAAAAGATCAGATAAGCAATAAGTTGCATTTATGTCATGCGTATAAAAACTTGCTTCTTCAATGGCTATATTATCTCTTTCACCTAATTGTTTTAGAATTGACAAACTTTTATTAAGGTTATTTTTAAACGCATTCGATTTATCGATTATGGCCAAATTAAGGGCAGCCTCTTCCGAAAGATTGTTGTATTTATTTCTTAAATAATCTGCTCTGAATTGAAAAGATGCAGACACCCCAATTAGAAAGAATTTTTTCTTGTAAATATGCCGCATGAGTGCAATTTCTTTCGGATGACGGAAAGATCGTAAAACAAAAGCATGTTTGCCTGATATGGATTTGCGTATTTGTCTTATTTTTTGAATAAAGAGTAGAGATAATACTTCTGGTGATTTTGTTTCGAATCGCAAGACGTCCCCAGCAAATTCAAGAAATTGTTTATTGTCTAGCTCTTCCCACCCTTTTGGCCCAAGTTTGTTACATTGAAGTTCTAATAAAAGTGTTGAAGCTTTAATTTGTGAACAAAAAAATCCCTGGCTTTCAAAAAAAGAAGTAATCTTCTTTTCCAATGGTTTAAATGGAACTCCCACAGGAGCAGTTAAGCCAATGACAATTTCATCCAGTTCAAGTAATGGTGGAGTCATGAATTCTCTTTTAAAAAGTTTGACTTTAATTTTTTATTAAGCGCTAGGCATATTTTCAACATTTAGTTGTCGCATTTTGTCTCTTTCCTTGCAGTGTATTGTAGTTCCACATAAATAACTTTAATTGGTGTTATGAGTGGGTGTTTGTGTAATTGTCATGCTTGATAGCTCAAGAAAATATGTAGCGTCTTTGAAGAGGAAAATCTTCAAATGTTAGTTATTTTCATTCTTTCTCAAAAAAAAACCAAAAACAACCTCATCTCTATTGAATTCAATCATTATGGGTCTGTTGTATGGTGGATCGATTGAGGTTAATAAAAAGGATAGGGCAGGAAGTTTTGCCATATCAAGAGGTTGAAGCTGATCAGACAGATAGAAAGATTGCTGTTTTTTCTAAGTTTTTTTTCTCATCTCAAAAAGAGTTCTTATCTTTAATCTCCCGTAATTTTGTTCGTACTGCTACCCTTGTAGATTTATCATCGAAGAAAGATAAAACTATGCAGACCGTTCCGTTGAACTCTTTAGCTTCTTCAGTCTCCTCTTTGTCTGAAATTTCTGGCATTAGTCAAACTAACATAGTTTCTGAAACTTTTTCTTACGCAGTTGTTTGGAAGGGGAATCAAACTTTGTTTGAGGGTAGTTGGGGGAAAGATAGCAGTGGAAATAATATTGATTCAGGGTCAATTTTTCGGATAGGTTCTCTTACAAAGCATATTGTTGCAGATATGTTTTTTTCTTTAGGCAAAGGGAAAGGAGTGTCTTTGGAAAATAAACTAGTAGATTTTTTTCCTAATCAGTTGCCATCTTCTTTCAAGGAAATGACACTTTTTCATCTTTTTAATCATCAGTCTGGCTTGCCTTCATATGAGGAAGACCAAATCCCTAATAGTATCTTTCCTGAAATTCTTTTTAGTAATGGCATTCAAAGTAAATTGCATTTTCCTCCTGGTGATTATTTTTTTTATTCAAATTATGGATATGCAATTCTTGGTTATCTCTTTGAGAAAATTTTGGGTAGTTCTTTTGACGAAGAGATACGTAAACTGGCTAAAAAAATGGGGTTCATTGCTACTGGATATTTGAGCCAGCAGCAAGAACAAAAATGGGTTCTTGGGCATAAGAAAGATGCGTTACATAAAGTTCATACTGAACCTGGACAATCACTTCATCAAACAAAAGCTTTTTCTGCTGCAGGTCTTTACAGTTGTGCGAGTGATTTACAAAACTGGTACAATCTTTTCCTATCAGGAGAGTTAAGTTGTTCTCCTTTAGATTTGTTCAAAAATGTTAGTTCTAAAGTTCGATTTCAGTCTAATCCGGTTGAAAATGTAATTTATCGTTCAGGTTTTTTTTTGCGTGAACCTTTTTTGGAGCACACTGGTTTTTTCCCAGGGTACGTTTCACAGGTTATTTTGAACTCAGTTGAGAGAGCAGGTCTTCTTATCTTGTGTGGGAACCAAGATGCGGATATTTTCTCTATGAAAAATGAACTCCAATCTCAATTTAAAGGACTATTTGGCGAATGACGTTTTGAGAGGACCGGTATCTTTTATGCAGAGTAAATTCAATTCTTATATCTTTGTTAAAGTCGATGTGTCGTCAACCTCTTCTCTCGATTGGGATATATTGGTCCGAGACAGTTGCCTCTCTATAGGAGATGGGAAGAAAATTTTTTGGGAATTGATTTACGAAGTTTGGAATGATGATCCGCTTTCGGATGTAAGGCTTTCAGCTATTCGTTTTGCTTTAGAAGCATTTCTTGAATCTGTTTTGCCTTCTTTTATAGATAAAACAGAAGGTTTTGTTTTTTATAGAGGCAATTATAATCACTTCTCTAAGCATGAGAGTTATTTGGAAACATTTGCTACGTTAAATTTTGCTTTGCCACAAGAATTAGAAAGATGGTTTTTACTAGAGTGTGGCACAGAAAGTCTGCTTGATCGTCTGTTTTATTTTTCTGAGCTATCAAACATTTCTAAGATGAATTTTCTTATTGAAGGAGAGTGGTCGACAGTTCCTTTTATGCGTTTTCAAAACGGAAATATATTTAGATCATCTTCTCCGTCTACAACTGGTGTTTGCATATCTAAACAAGTTCTTGAACATGAAGAATCTCGAGCTCGTTTAGTAAACTATCTTCAGAATCTTGATTCGGCCAAGTATATAAGGTGGATTCATGAGAAACATTTAAATGAACAATGGGACCTATTAGATCAATTGATTCTTTTTAGCAAATCCACCCATTTGCAACGATCCTTAGAAGGATTCGAAGCAGCAGGGGGAAATGTTAAGAAAATTTTTTAACAAGTAATCCTTTCCAAAAGAAGCTGTCTTACAAGTTCCGGATCAGCTTGCTTATATGATGCCATGACCTTTCCTACTAGAAAGTTCAAGGCTCTTTCTTTACCATTTTTGTAGTCAGATATAGAATTAGGATTTGACTCTAATGTAAAGAGAATAAGATTTTCTAATTCAGTTTCATTGTGCGATAGACCAAGGGAAGGATCTTCCCTAAGAATTTCAGAAGGATTAAGTCCAGTTGTAATCATTCTAGCAGCCACAGATTTCGCGTTCTTGCCAGACAAAGTTTTGTTAGAAATTAGATTAACCAGTTCTGAAACTTGAATCGGTTTAATTTCAGACTGATAGATCGGCAATCCAAGCTGACCAGGAAATTCTACGATGATCCAATTTGCTAATTGCTGGAAGTGAGAACACGTTTTTGATGCTTCTTCAAAGAATCGAAAATTTTCCGAATCTGTAACTAAAACGCGAGAAGCCTCCGCATGTAGGCAATATTTTTCAGCAATTCTTCTCCGCCTTTCCGTTGGTAATTCAGGCATGTTTAGTTTTATATGTTCAATTAATTCAGATGAGATTGAATAAACTGGAAGATCTGGTTCAGGAAAGTATCGATAGTCTAGAGCAGTATCCTTTTTTCTCATCAATACCAATTTTTTTAAACAGCCGTCCCACCTAAATGTAGAAGAGCTAATTGGTGATTGTACATTTTGTTCAGGATGCCTCTCATAAAACTGAATTTGACGATCCATTTCCATACGTAATGCTTTCGCTAAAATGCTCATCGAATTTAAATTCTTGATTTCGCATTTTTGTCTAAGAGGTTCGTTTGCCTTTCTAACGGACAGATTCGCATCAATTCTTAAATGTCCTTTTTCCATATCGCAATCAGAAATCTCTAAGTATTCTAACAGAAGCTTAAGTTCTGAAACGAAAATGGCTGCTTCTTCAGGAGTTTCTATTTCCGGTTCGGTAACAAGTTCTAGAAGCGCAATACCCGCACGGTTGAAATCTATTCCAGTCATTCCTGGAAGGTGTTTAAGCATTGCTGTATCATCTTCCAAGTGAACATCCCGTATGCGGATAGTTTTCTCTTTTCCGTTTATTGGAATGTCAATAGATCCACCTAAAAGTATTGGATGGAAAAATTGTGTAATTTGAAAATTTCTAGGTGAGTCAGGATAGAAATATGATTTTCTATCAAATCGAATAGTGGAGTCAATTTTTGACTGAAGAGCTATTCCTAGCCTAATCGCAAGATCAATCGGCTCCTTAGATAACTTTGGAAGAGCCCCTGGTAATCCAGTGCAACACGGATGAATAGACTTGTTTGGCTCATCGTTAAACGAAGACGGAGCCGGACTAAATAATTTTAATTTCGTTTTTAATTGGACATGTATTTCAAGCCCAATAACTGCTTTCCAATCGTTCAATATTCAACAATGTAGATTTT
>NZ_PPEU01000044.1:0-6647 GCF_003056015.1 Candidatus Similichlamydia epinepheli
TCGACACTGTATTTGCTCTTGGTTTAGCTGATCGTTCATTGACTAATCGTTCTCTTGATGATTCTTGGATTCAAGTTGAGTCTGATGGAGATATCGTCAGTGTTATAGGAAGCTCTTTATACCGTGATGAATTAAATGCACATCTTGATGAATGTGATGCTGAGAAACTTCGACTGCTTTATGTGTCAATGACACGAGCCAAGGCACACCTTTTCGTTCCCCTACCTGCCAATAAAAAGGCAAACAGAAATTTAAAGCGTGGTTCAGCTGCCCCAATCGAATTATTTGCTGCTAATTTTGATAGACCAGGCGCATCTTATTCTGATTTATACAATCTTATTGAAATAGGTTCATTTGAATCTTTTAATAAATTTCTTCTTCAGCATGATTTTTTTGCTAAGAAAGTTTCCTTGCTAGATTTCAAGTTGACTTTCAATAAATGTCCCTCACATAAGAGTGAGGATTGCATAGTATGGAAACCGTCTGTTTTTCGTAATTCATTCACTAGGTCTCACAAAGCGTCCATAATGAAAAAAGAAGGATTCGAATTGCAGTCCATATCTTGGTCAAACTGGATGCAGATTCCAAGAGGAAAGATTGTAGGGAGATTTTTACACGATGCTCTATCTCGTATGATCGTTTCTCGCTGTGTTACCACTGCACATTGGAAAAAAATGATTTTTACACATTCACCATATGTGATGAGTGAACAGGACCAGAATGATTTGTTTTTACTTTTAGAACGAACTCTTAAATTGCCTCTTCCCTCTTTGGGATTTTCATTAGAGGAAATTTCTCCTGTAAACTGCATTACGGAGCTATCTTTTTCCATGTGTAATGTTCGTAATAAGGGAGACTTGTGGACTGGAGTTATAGATTTATTATTTGAAAAAGATGGAGTAGTTTTTCTACTGGATTGGAAATCCAATTGGTTGGGAGATTCACCATCTGATTACACCGAAGACCAACTTAGAAAATGTTGTCTGGAATACTCCTATCAAGAGCAGCTGGAGCTCTATTCTAATGCATTGAAAAAAAAATTAGTAGGCTCTTCCCTTAAGTTCGGAGGATCTATTTTATTTTTTTTACGAGCGGAATGTGGATTGTTATTTCAATGAAGTATATGGAATTCCCGTGGTCATCTTGTCTTTCTTATCTAGAGAAACGTGTAGTTCAACTTGCCGAAGAATGGGACCCATCAAGTGTAAGTTTTCACCCTTTGCTTTCTTTTGTTGCGAAAGCTGCTTTTGCAGGTTATTTTTGCGTTCGAGTAACTTCAGAGAACGTTTTCCCGTCAGTATACGATGTAGTTGAAGAAGAAAATTTTGACGATGATGGGTTAGCGCTTGATAGATGGGAAAGAGAAATTCGATCTGCGAGGTTTAATCCTTCTCCTTCTTGGCTTGGGTTCTCATGGGCCCCTTACTCGCCTTTTCTTCTTTATCGAGTTGAGGATTATTTTATTCTTCCACGTTTTATGGGCATTTTAGACTCATTTGTTTGTTCTTTAACTCGCCTAAGCGAAGCATCCCCTGTGCTGAAATGGAAACAATCAGAGACCCCACTTCATCTTAATCGTGAACAGCAAATTTGCTTTGAGGATGTTCAGAAAAATAATATTTACTTTTTGCTTGGTGGTCCTGGAACAGGAAAAAGTTTTACTGCAGTTACTGTCATCGAGCACGCTATTGCGTCTGGGTTTCGTGTAGCTGTTCTTGCTCCTACAGGAAAAGCTGTTGCCTCACTTAAGAAGAGACTGCTTGTTTCTGAGCGGTGCTTTTGTGGGACAATTCATCGCGCTTTGGGGCTTTCTACACATTCTCCTTTTCATCACAGATTAAATCCGATTCCTTATGACTTCGTACTTTTAGATGAATGTTCGATGATTGATGCACATATATTTTCTTATCTTCTAGAAGCAATCCCGACAGGAGCTCGACTTCTTCTCATGGGAGATGTAAATCAACTTCCTTCTATAGAAATGGGCGGAGCTTTTTCTTTGTTGGTTGAATGGGGGAAAAAACATAATGTTCTTACACAATTAGAAACATTTGTCCGTATGGAGACTGAGGGATTAAGCAGCCTTACGAAAAAGGTTCTTTCAGGTGAAGTAGAATCGTGTTTCGAGATTTTGAGCAAAGATTCTTCTCTTCATTGGATTGAAGAGCCTGTCAGGGCAACTTGGCCACAAGAAGTTTGCCAACTTTTTGGAGATTGGTTCAAGACGTGGCTAACTGCTTCAGATAAACAAGCTTTTTCGTTAATGGATGAACTTAAAATCCTCGTTCCTCTTAGAATTAGCGAGGTTGGCAGCGATAAGGCGAATCTTTTTATTACTTCTTGGCTTATTTCTCTAGCTCGTAACAAAGGAATAGAATCTTTTTATATTCCTGTACTTGTGATTAAAAATTTAACTTCAGAAGGCCTATGCAATGGTGATCAGGGAATAATTAGGAT
This sequence comes from Candidatus Similichlamydia epinepheli, assembly GCF_003056015.1. Taxonomy (NCBI): domain Bacteria; kingdom Pseudomonadati; phylum Chlamydiota; class Chlamydiia; order Parachlamydiales; family Candidatus Parilichlamydiaceae; genus Candidatus Similichlamydia; species Candidatus Similichlamydia epinepheli. The sequence continues at coordinate 2,458 of NZ_PPEU01000044.1, forward strand.
AGATACATCGACTTTAGATCCTCTATCGAAAAATAAAATAATTAATTTGCAGCGCGAAGAAGACGGCACCTTCTTTCAGTACGAGCTGTCTTCACGTGATCTCAGATACGGATGGTGTCTATCGATTCACAAATCACAAGGTAGTGAATTCGAGCATGTTGTAGTTATATTACCCAAGGCTAGTGCCAGGCTTTTGAGTCAACAACTGTTGTACACTGCTCTAACGCGAGCTAAAAAGAAAATGACCGTTTGGGCGCATAGATCAGAAGTCGAACTTGCTATTTCCAAAGTTATCTTAAGGAGCGAGGCAGGGCTGCTGAGGGTCTTCACTTGAGCGTTCTATCGGAAAAATAATTCGACTTTTTTCCAAACAAAGATTTAGTTCAGTAGGCGTTGAAGGAGATACGAGAACATTCTCACATGAGGATGAAAATATAACTCCAACTCTATCACCAGGGTTAAGCATGAAACTTGTAGGAGAACAGTCTAGCATGTATTCATGTTCACCTTTTTCAATCTCTTTAGCCATGTGTGACACTGGTATCCATTTACCATCTTTAGAAATGTGACAAATTCTGGCCATGCAAATAGTCTGTTTATCAGCGATACAGGATATGCAAATCATAGGTCTTCCTGTAATTACAATTTTGTCCGTTGGATAAAGTTCAATGAGGCTTTTGTTTGAAGAAGGATGGTCAAGAATTTTGTTTTGTAGAATAGGGCCTGAGGGTTGGCTTTTATCAAAATTCCAACCTCCAACAAGAGGAAATGGATTACAAGGATCGTGTTTAACAACAATATTTGGTGTGGAAAATGAAAACACACATTCCTTAAATGGAATTGGCCATTTTTCTAGTCGCCTCCATTCTCCAAATTCTGGATGAATAACATAGTATAAAGAGCTTATCTCAGATTCAGATAGTTGATTCTTAAGTGTTAAATCGAACCAATTTTGAGCGGATACATCAACAGGTGGATTGTTTTCATCTCGTAAAGTCGTAAGAGGGTCTATCACAGGAGAGTGACTCCAAGGACCGATTACAATTACTGAGTTTGACGAAGACTGCTTACCGTGTTCTATAAAAAGATCTATTGTTCCTTGACAGAAGAAGTCGTACCATCCTGTGCAGTACAGTGTAGTTGGCTGTTTGTCTGTAATCCACTTTTTTGGCTTGATGCATTCGAAAATAATAGAAGATGCGTCAAGTGATAGACTTCCTAATAAATAGTTAAAAATGTAACTCAGCCTACTATTACGCAAGTCTTCTCTATGAACATTGCCTAAAAATAGCGAATCTTTAGCTAACTGCGGGCTCGCACTTATAGCGTAGATGGATTTCAAGCCAGGTATTCCTCTACCACCTAGGATAGTCTCTATGATAGCTGAAGCAGAAGGACCCCACATGCCAATTTGACCGTTGCAAAGAATATTTTCTTTCATCCAAGAACAAACATCTTCAACGTCTTGGAAAACAACATCTGAAGATAAAAAATTCATCAAACTGGGGTTAATCTTTACATACGCAATCATATACCCTTTCTTTCTAAGTGGAATAAGCTGCTCTACAAAGGTCCTTTGCAATTTGTATGGAGATATCAATATAACTGTGGGCCAAGGTGGCTCGCTTGACTCTGGTGAGAAAAGTAGCACCTCTAGATTTTTACCACTTCTAGTGGGTACGCTAGATGATGAAGAAGGAGGCCATATGTCTTGAAATGAACCTATTCTTGTAACTCTGTCAAATAAAGGCGTAGCTGAAAGGCAAAAAGGGGCTAAGAATAAGAGAGCTATAAAGTTCTTTATCATTCTGCAATTTTCATAAGATGCGTTTTTTTGGACAGCTTTGACTTGATCCTGTTTACTCGGTTCTTTTTCATCAAGCCGGTTTTTAGACCTTTATCTAGCAGACTGAAAAGGTTATTCAAATTGCTAGAGGCAGATTCTACTGATTTGCTTTGAATTGAAGAAAGAAGTGCTCTAACGGACGTGTGAACTCTAGACTTAGCAGCACGATTTATCTGACGCTTTTTTTCTGCCTGAAGAATTCTTTTTTCTGCTGATGTTCGCTTTTTCGTCTTTTTCCCTTCGTCTTTTTGCATCTTTCCCCTCTGAGATAAAACCAAGATTTACACATTTTGTTTGTGGTGCGGTTATGTCGTCAAGAGTGCTCTACATAAAACTGAAGATTGCCAACTCTTGTTTTTCTAGATAAATTTGAGTTTATTGCATGAAATCTTGCAAGGCTCGTTTATGAGTATGAGTAGGACACGAGAAGAATTGCTCGTTCGAATGGATAAAAAAGGAATGATTCCTGGGCCCATGGAGTCGTGGCAAGAGTGGGAGAGGCGAGTCGCTCTTTACACAGAACGGTCTGTGGATCCAAAGCATTCTGTTGTTTTAGAAACCTTGGAATGGCACTGGGGGATCTCACCTAATTGGGTTGAGGTAGAAGAGAAGACCAATGGATTTTGGCCTTGGCACGGCGCATCTTGCGATATTTACGATGATGGTCGTGTTCTTGTTTCAGTAAATCTTGGAGCTGCTTTTTTTTGTTCGTTAGATGAGTTAATTCTTCACGAACTTTCTCATGCTGCTAGAGCGTCCTTTAAAGAAGGATGCTTTGATGAGTACTTGGCTTATTCTCTTTCCTCTTCTTCCATAAGAAGGGGGTGGGGATCTTTTTTTTCTCAAAAATCGTGGATTCCATTTCTCTGGGTATCTTCTTGGTTTTTACCATCGACACTGTTCTTTTATGGGTCTATTTTTTCTATCAAAGCTTCTTATTTTTTTGTTTGTTCTAGTTGGGCATATGCTCTAATTAGACATTATTTTCTTCAGAAGAGATATGGTGTAGCTTGGAGCAAGTTGAGAAGTGAATTCCCTGAGGAAGTAGCTAGATGGATGTTTTTTAGGCTTTCTGAGGAAGAGGCAATAGCATTAGCGAGTGGAGAATTTTCTATTCAGAGGGACTTGGTTGGAAAAGACCTTCCTAGAAGTAAGCTTTTTGAAATAAAAATTAGGAATGTCGAAAGAGTGTAGGGAAGGTGTGAGATTGTACTAGGTGTCGATCTATTTCTCCATCCATTAGGTCATCCAAGAAGCTGCTTTGGCTTTGGAAGCGTGTTTGCCCCCAAATGGTTCGTTTCCTAGATCTTGTGAATATGAGGCGTTGTTTTGCGCGCGTCATTCCTACGTAAAAAAGCCTTCTTTCTTCTTCTAGTTCATCTTGTTCCCCGATAGGAAATATACCTTTCTCTAAACCGATAAGAAAGACCGTATCGAATTCTAGCCCTTTTGCACAGTGAATTGTCATTAGTTGTACTTGATTACCATCTGACAGTTTCCCTTTTTCACCGTAAGTAAGAGAGATCATGGACAAAAATTCTGAAAGTGAGATGGATGAATCTTGAGTTTGCCAATGGAGTACTTTCAGAACAAACTCGTCTAGATGTTGTAGTCGTTCTTCAATTGGATCCTTTAAGCTAGCCCTGATCAAATCTGAATTGGCGATTTGCTGTGCTATCACGTATAGGTCAAAACGTGTGTCTTTCAGTTTTTTGAAAAGTGCTAGGAGTGATTCAATACTCTTTTTCTGTTGTGTATTTTTGAAAGGTAGCTCTAGGCTTTTTTCCAAGGAAAGAGATAAATCTTTTGTGTATTCCAATTTTGATAAAAGCCTATCTACGCTTTTTTTTCCGATTCCAGGCAGAATGGACAGGATACGTTCGGCTGCGCATCTATTGTATGGACAATTAAGAATATGAAAAAAGGCAAGCGCGTCTTTAATTTCTTTTCTCTGGTAAAAAGAAGGGCCCCCGAACATTAGGTATGGTATTCGTTTTTTAATTAATGCGTCCTCTATTGACTTAGAGAGAGCGTGTGTACGATACAAGACAGCTATGTCCTTAAAACGAACCCCCCCTTTGTGAAGCTCTAAAATGGATTGAGCTATTTGAAAAGCTTCATCAAGATCTGAATTGGCCACGTATTCTGATATCGGCTCTCCTTTATCTAGATCACTCCATAGTTCTTTATGAAAACGTTCCTTATTGTGGGATATCAAATGATTTGCTGCTCGTAAGATTACGTTCGTACTTCTGTAGTTTTTTTCCAGTGGAAGTACGGTTATGTTCGGCAATATGTTAGGCAGTGAAAGAATGTTGTGTATAGTAGCTCCTCGCCAAGAGTA
>NZ_PPEU01000045.1:0-6339 GCF_003056015.1 Candidatus Similichlamydia epinepheli
ATATTCAATTGCTTTTTTTGCTAGAATCGCCTTCAAATCGTACTTTCCCATAAGTTTCTCCTTATTGGGTTTATCTGTTTAGTAACTAAACAAGGAATAATGCGTGCTAACTAGGCATCAGCTGCACAAATTTTTAGATGACTTGTATCAACCTCAATTGTTTGATGATTTCGGTCCAAACGGATTGCAGGTTGAAGGAAAGGAGACAATCCAACGAATTGCTGTTGCTGTTACGGCTAGTAGGTCTGTGATTGAAGAGTCATGTTCTTGGAATGCGGATGCATTGATCGTGCATCATGGTCTTTTCTGGAATGGAGTGAGAGACATGATTGTTGGACGTTTCCTCAAGCGAATACGACCTCTTATTTTGAGTGAAATATCACTGTTTGGATACCACTTGCCTATGGATGGACATACCACTCTTGGCAATTGTTGGGGTGCAGCTACTGATCTTGGATTGGAAGAATTGGAATCTTTAAGACTTTCCCCAAAGGAAAAAACTCCTGTAGCTGTGAAAGGAAGATTTTCATCTCCAGTACCAATTAGTACAGTATTAGAGAGAATATCTTCATACTACTCCTCCTCTATTCGTGTAGCTCTACCTGAAACAGTTCAATCTGTACAAATTGTAGGCATTTGTTCAGGGGGATCTCATCGGGCTTTTGATGTCGCTATTGAGTCAGGTGTTGATTTATTCCTATCAGGTACTGGAGATGAGCCGCAATGGCATTTAGCTAGAGAATCAGGAAAAGTATTTGTTTCGGCTGGTCACTTTGCAACAGAACGTGTTGGACCGTTGAAATTAACTAAGCATTTACAGCAAGAATTTCCTTCTGTTTCAGTCCGTTTTTTCGATGAATCTAATCAGTTTTGAGTTTGGAGAAAACAATGACTAATCGTTTCGCAGAGCTTTATGCAAGGGGGATAATTGAAGCGTCCACACCTGATTGTGAAACATACTTGAAAGAAGACAGGCCGAAATTTTACTTAGGAGTAGATCCAACTGGTGAGAGCCTACACTTAGGAAATTTACAAGGATTTGTTCTGGCTAAATGGTTAGAAAATATGGGTTGTGATGTCACTATTCTTATTGGTGGTGTGACAGCTTCGGTCGGTGACCCATCTGGCAAAACAAGTGAACGTGTTGTTTTAAGCAATGATCAAATAGCAGGGAATAGTTTTGCTATAGAGAGATGGATAGAGCGTTTTATGGGACCTTCTGTCCGCATTGTTAATAACCAAGAATGGTTCAACAAGATGAATCTTACAACTTATCTAAGAGATGTAGGTAGATTCTTTAGAATGGGGCCGATGTTGGGTAAAGAGTGGATTCGTCGTCGTATCCAATCTGATGTAGGTATGAGCTATACAGAGTTCTCATACCAGTTATTACAAGCGTACGATTTTCTTTACTTGTTTGAAGAGTTCGGGATTCGTTTACAGGCAGGTGGTAGTGACCAGTGGGGGAATATTACGTCAGGTTGCGAGTTGATTCGTAAAAAAACAAAGGAGAGTGTACACGGATTTGTTTGGCCTCTTTTGACTAAGGAAGATGGTACTAAATTTGGTAAAAGCGAATCAGGAGCTATTTGGATTGACTCTAGCTTTCTTTCTCCTGTTGATTTCTACCAAGAAGTAGTAGTTTTACCAGACTCTGTTGTTATTCAAACTTTACGTTCATTGACCTTCTTACCTCTTTCAGAAATCGAAAGTTTAAAAAGCTCTCTTTCTGGAAGAGACTTACAACATCGTTTAGCAGAAGAGCTAACTCTTTTGATTCATGGAGAGGAGGGTTTGCAAGAAGCAATTGCAGGACGAAAAGTTAAGACAGAAAGGGACCTGTTTCAAGTCCATGAAGATGAATTGGAAAAAGCTAAAACCATTGCCCTTAATAAAGCGCTTATTATTGGTAAAAGTTGGCTTAGTCTCTGTGTAGAGTTAGGCTGGTTGGAAAGTAAGAGCTTTGGAAGACGTCTTCTCGTTCAGGGTGCAGTGAAAATAAATGGAAAACAAATTCAAGACGATAACACCCTGCAAGAGACCGACCTACTTAAAGGTCGTTTTGTGATCTTTGATTTAGGGAAGAAAAATAGATTTATTTTAAAAGCTTCTTCCTAAGTCTCTTTACTACAATCAAATAACTTGTAGATCGATTTCGAATCCAGGTGGAGGCTCGTGATCCCTGCCAGGTGCCTCTAAAATGATTATCAACAAACAAAAAGCTATGTAAGACCAGCGAAGAAGATCAATTACCCACAAGTAAGTTGCGCTAGCAAATATCCATTTGATTACTGATAAGAGAATTAATACAAGAATCGGAAACAGGTTGATATTAGCTCTGGTTTGACGATGGATGACTACAGGCCCTTCACATGTACACGCCTGAGGAAAAGAAGTAGTAGTTTTACCAGACTCTGTTGTTATTCAAACTTTACGTTCATTGACCTTCTTACCTCTTCTGGAAAATTTCCAAGCGCGACTACATCTCAAAAAGAAATCCCTACAAGGGCACCATCGCGTCGGTCTGGGAGTGCAAAAAAGAGGGTCTGTCCTGTTGACAACATGAAGATTATCCACTCTTGTACAGTTTGCCTGACGGAATCCACTGCAAATAGATCTCAAGTAATCGAACATGGGATTAACCTATATAAAGAATTGTTCTAAACCGATTCATGACATTATAAATTAAAATTTTATTATTGTCTATCAATGCGGAGAGATTTCTATAAATAAAGTCCCTAAGAGAACGGACTTGAAATTTGTCATGAATTGTCTAAAGTTTTATTGAATAGTAAAGTGATATATTTAGTTTATGCCATTCCTTTCTAAAATTATTATCAGTAAAGAAATAATTAAATACCCAAATCGGACAACGTCAACTACCCATTTATAGTCCATTACTAATGAAGGAGAGATAGAAAACAAATTAGAGACGTTAATAAGTTGTGACTTGACCCATGATAATAAGCAGAAAAAAGCTAAAGGAAATAGATTAATATTGATTACATTTTGCCTAACAAGACGACTTGCTGAGACGCTGTAAACATCAGACTTATAATTTACGTTTAGTGCCGTTCTCATTTATTTTTCTGAATACCAATCCGAATCCAAATCTAATAAGAAAATTAAGGCAAGGGCACCATTTAATTCTTCTAAGATTACGATCCCAAATATCAGCGTAATTCGAGCAACAAACAACGCCAAAGTAGATAGAAGAAAAAGGGAGCCTTATTCCAGAGCTCATTGAGAAACCTACAAGGGCTATAAGTTGCGAAATAAAAACTTTTTAAAATTTAAATTTTAATAGTATTGCCTTTTGAAGGTCGTTCAAGGACGATTATTATTAAATGGATAGCTAAGTACACAAAATAAACAATATTAAGCAACCACGCATAAGTAACATCAGCAAATGTCCATATTATCCAAAAAAACAAACAAAACAAAATCAATGGAAATAAATTTACGCTGAGAATATCTCTTATTGATTCACTACGCCCACTCTTTAACAGATAGATCACTTTTACCTGATCAACAGAGAAAAAAGGCCATAAACCTACCCCTAGAAAGACTGTACGCTCATTTCCACTAGAACATCTTTTATTGATGATCCATCCAACACCACATTTTAAAAAGAAATTCCTACAAGAACAACATGTGAGTGCATTAAGTGAATGACGGTAGGCATTAGAGTAAGAGGAACAATAAACAAAGCGACACTTAGTTGAGTAACAAGGACATTTTATTCCAAATGGCATGATATAACCTGTGTACATTTCGATAGTCAAATGCGACAAACATTTTACGGTTTGTTTTGTTAACAGACTAGATATCATTCCTTGTTTACAGATATGAAGAAGGCCTTTTTGTACAAGGAAAAACTTTTGGATATGTACTGTCCAACCGATTAAGTCTTCCAGGTTATGATTTGGGATAAAAAAACATACGACAACGAATTTAAATACAAGTTATTAAGATCGTTATGGATTACACAATCTCAACTTTCCATATCTTGGGATGTGTAGGTTTCTCTATATAGATTATTATCAGAGAAAAGAGTAAGTACACTAAGTTAATTACGTCAAATAACCATGCATGAGCCATATGAGCTAGCAAATATCTAAGTAATGATAATGTGCAAAACAAAAACAGAGGAAACAGGTTAATGAAGGTACACTGTAGTTGATGCTTTGGTTGGCCTGCGACATAGTTAATAGCTTGAGTGATAGAAAAAAAGGGCCATATATTGAGCCCTAGAAGTAATTCTCTGGTGATTCCATGCCTACATGTGTAGAAGGCAAGAAAATTACTTTGTTTCAAAAATAATCCTCTACAACAACTGCCAATTTTGCTTGTGCCAAGTGACATAGAATAGGCTGGATCATAGATATTTACTCTGAAACACGTGGCACTAATAAGACGTCTACAGAAAGAAAAACATGGGCAACATCGAAACATAATAGCTGACCTGCTCTTGTGAGCGTTCGCGTAGGTTACGTTCGGAGCCAATTTTTGTCTATTATGACTATGTAATAGGTCAATTTTCTATTTTACAATCAAATATTAGACAATTTGTGTGTTGGGTGTTTTAAATGGATTACACAACTTCAACTTTCCATATCTTGGGATGTGTAGGTTTCTCTATGTAGATTATTATCAGAGAAAAGAGTAAGTACACCAAGTTAATTACGTCAAATAACCATACGTGAGCCATATGAGCTAGCAAATATCTAAGTAATGATAATGCGCAGAACAAAAACAGAGGGAACAGGTTAATGAAGGTACACTGTCGTTGCCTTTTTGGTTGGCCTGCGACATATTTAACAGTTTGAGTGATAGAAAAAAAGGGCCATATATTGAATCCTAGAAGTAATTCTCTAACGATTTCATTTCTTATTGTGAAGAAGACAAGAAAATTGCTTTGTTTCAAAAATAATTCTCTACAACAACTGCCAATTTTGCTTGTGCCAAGTGACATAGAACAGGCTGGATCATAGATATTTGCTCTGATACGTGTGGCACTAATAAGACGTCTGCAGAAAGAAAAACAAAAACATGGGCAACATCTAAACATAATCGCAGACCTGCTCTTACTGAACGTGCGCGTAGGTTACGTTCGGAACCAGTTTTTGTCTATTACGACCATGTAATAGGTCAATTTTCTATTTTGCAATCAAATATTAAACAATTTGTGTGTTGGGTTTAATGATACAACTTAACCGATCAAAGTTGTAAGAACGCTATTTATGATAGAAAATATGTGAAGATATTATAAAATTTCAATTCGCCATGTCTTTGGTGTTGGGGGCTTTTCTAGCAGGATTATGAGCAAAGAAAAGAGTAAGTACATTAAGTTAATTACGTCAAATAACCATGCGTGAGACATGTGAGCTAGCAAATATTTAAGCAATAATAATAAGCAGCATAAGATCAAAGGGAACAAGTTGATGTAGGTGGATTGGTATTTGTTCGTTGGTTTTCCGGATACATAATCAATGTGTTGAGTTATAGAAAAGAAAGGCCATACGTTGAATCCTAAATATAAATTTCTAATTATTTCATCTTCTCTAATCGTATAGAATGAAAAAAAATTGTTTTCTTTCAAAAAAAAATCCCTACAACAATTACAAATCTTGTTTGATTTAAGTGACATAGCTATGCTTGGGGAATGCAAATTTAATTTAAAATAAACAGCATTATTAAGACGTTTGCAGAAAGAAAAACAAGGGCAAATCCGTCCTAACATTGTATCATTCCTATTTTTGTTCAAGATATGAACAGTTTATATGTAGTAGTGGCATGTTTTTTGTCTATAATGCTACACGTTTGTAACAAGTTTAATTTCGCTAGATGTTTTCAGTTAGCCAAAGATCAAATATTGTTTTATATTTCTTGATATAACGTCGACACCTCTTCTTTAAAATGTATATCTCTAGGTCTAACTGCATCAAAAGGAGTAGTTTCGTACCAAATCAGAAAGAGATATGCAAAAAACAATACACATAGCGTTGGCAATTTTGTGTAAGCAACAAGAAGAGCTAAAATGATCGGCAACAAATTCAAAGATACACATCTTCCTATAGGTAGTTCTGGATTTCTATAACGATGGGCATCCGCTGCAGAAAGAAAAGGCCAAAAGCTCATCCCTATTAGAATAGAGCGGATGTGAGGTTCTTCTTGATTAGGATCATTGTGAGTAAAAAGCAGTCCTAAGCTGTATTTCAATAGGAATCTTCTTACACAAAACCCTGGAAATGCACTGTGCAAAGGGACATTTCGGGATGCAAGGTTTTGAAATATTGTTTTTCTAGATTGAGGTAGATGTAAGATGAATGACCGTCC
>NZ_PPEU01000046.1:0-5789 GCF_003056015.1 Candidatus Similichlamydia epinepheli
ATTTGATATTTTTTTACGCTCCTTAAAACACGGGTTAACACCAAACCCAGACATATCCTGTAACCAGCACATTAAATTTCGATTCTTATTAGAAAAAGCATTGGAAATGAATGGTGACTTTTTCGCAACTGGACATTACTGCCGGTTGAAAAAAGATTCGTCTGGTCAAATAAAGCTTCTAAAAGGAGCAGACAAGGATAAAGATCAAAGTTACTTTCTTAGTGCTGTTCACTCTGACTCGTTAAAAAAAGTGGTTTTCCCAATAGGAGAACTAGAAAAAAGCAGAGTGAGATCCATAGCAAAGGAATTCAGATTGCCAAACTTTGCAAAAAAAGACAGTGTAGGCATCTGTTTTGTTGAAAATAAAAAATTCAGAGAATTTATATCTAAATACATTCCAGATAGGAAAGGACTTATTCTTTCTACAGAAGGAAATATCTTAGGAGAACACCGAGGACTTCATTTTTTTACTATTGGGCAAAGAAAAGGCCTAAAAATAGGCGGCAAAGGTGATGCTTGGTTCGTGGCCAAAAAAGATAACAAAACTAACACTCTATGGGTCGTGCAAGGGAGATGTCACCCTTGGCTTTTTTCTCATCGTTTCCGTGTTCAAAACGTTAATTGGATTTCCAAGCCACCTTCGTTGCCATTCTCTTGCTACGTCAAAATTCGTTATCGTTCTTTAGAGGTTTCGTGTCATGTATCTCCGTGTTTAAATGGACTCGAAGTTACACTTGAAATTCCTGTTAGGGCAGTGACCCCTGGACAAGCAGCTGTTTTTTATCAAGGGATTGAATGCTTAGGTGGTGGAACTATTGTCGAAATTATTGTTGATTGAAACACTTAATTCAATGTCTTAAATCTTGATTTAAACGTCATTTTTTAGTGATTAGTGTTCGCTATCGTTAGAATTTTAGATTTAAATGAATCGTGTAGTTTCACTTATTTAGTAGATAAAATTAGAAATCAACTCAGTTGAAGTTAATCTATCACTAACATGTTATCACAAACATTTTCTGAATTAATGTTTATTTAACATGTTGATTCCAGATTAAATGGTTATATTGTGAATAAAACTCTTTCGCATGAAGAGATATCGACTTATGATTTTGTTACTAAAACTGACTCATATTTACATTTTATAAATTTTACGATTGCCAATTTGAACCCAGATATAGATCAATAACAAATGCTTGTATTTGTCTTTATCTGAAAAATTCTTATGAATGCAGAAGAGGTGAAAGAATGACTTCCTTTTCAAAAAAGGATAGTGAGGACAATAAAACAAGCTTGAGTAGAAGATGGAGGCCGCAATTATTCTGCGATGTTTTAGGGCAAGAAGTTCCAGCAGAAATATTAAGAAAAACTGTTTGCCAACATAAGACAGCTCCAGCCTACATATTATCTGGAACAAGAGGATCTGGAAAGACGTCTTTAGCTAGGATTTTCTCAAAAGCTTTGAACTGCTCTCAGGTGAGTGAACGTGGCGAACCATGCAACAGATGTTCATCTTGTAATGACATCCAGCAAGGATCAAGTTTACAAGTGGTCGAAATAGACGGAGCCTCTCATCGTGGGATAGATGATGTTCGATCCCTTATTGAAACATGTCAATATGCACCAGATCAAGGTGGTTTTCGTGTGTACATAGTAGATGAAGTACACATGCTAACCAAAGAAGCTTTCAATGCTCTTCTCAAAACACTTGAAGAACCTCCTTCACATGTTGTGTTCATATTAGCAACAACTGATTTGCAAAAGGTGCCCAAAACCATCACTAGTCGTTGTCTGCAGTTATCTTTGAAAAGGATTACTAATGAAACTATTGCCCAAAAGATTTCACGATTATTAGAAGCAAATGAACTAACATATGCTCCACAAATCCCATTTCTCATAGCAGAACGTTCAGAAGGTAGCCTTAGAGATGCGGAATCAATGTTGGAACAAATTTTAGCATTTTCTGAATCAAATTACTTATCCGTTCAACAAACAACATTTATTCTTGGAGTTCCTGATCAAGATCTACTACTATCCTTTGATAAAGCCTTCTTAGACGAAGACGTCCAAACTATGCTTTCGATCGGAGAACAGCTTTTCCAACAGAGTCAAGATGGAAATATCCTTCTTAGAGATCTTGCTCGTCACTATCATAACCATCTTTTTTTTCTCTTTTTCCAAGATCGATCTATTCTTACGAATATGTCTGTGGATGAAGCAGACCGCTTCATTCAATTAAATTCACGCTTCATCGCAAAGAGACTGTCTCAAATTCTTGCTAAGATCAAGGAAGTTATACCGTTATTAGATTTCTCTCCTCAAATTATTTTTAGAACTTTTTTATTAGAGATTTCTCAATTAAATGAAACAGTCGAACTATCTGACGTATTGAAAGTGTTAGAGAAGTTAGATGAAGAAGAGAATCCAAAATATGCAGAGCAAAACTCAATATGCGGAAGAAACGAAACGAATACACTAGCCTCAGATGAAATTAACGAAAAAAGAGAGAACTCAAGAATAGAAAATATGGTTCAGTTTTTTGCAAAAGAAACAAACTCTATTAGTTTCATGCATTTGAAGTGAAACGTTTAATTTTGGTGAGAAATTCTTGTGTTTCTCCTTGAGACATGCCGACCTTTTTTGCCTCTTGCATTATTAAGTCACCATCCAGTGATTTAATTTGATCAGCTAAGGAGCGAACATCTGCCTCTTTAAGAAGCTTCCCTTCTAAAACATAATCTGTAAAAGCAGAATAACAGCAAGGAGCAACAGACTTTAAAGCCAAAAGAATACAATCTATGTATTCTTTCAATTCGGGAAGATTGATTTCCCGTCTTCTCTGTATAAAGTATAACATGTTATGCAGGTCAATCTGCCAAATCAATTCTATAAAAACAGTTCCAGGCAATATGGAAAAGTATATATTTGAGTCTTTGTCAGCATTTCTAGCAGAGTACAGTAATTGTTTAATTTGATTATAACATGGTTCAATACTACTTCTTTCAATAGAATCTGGAATCCAAAAATCAATATCTTCGTGAGGCCAAATAATTTGATATTTTGAAGGCCTACAACGTGTAAACTCAAATGAAAGAAAAAGTGGCAATCTCAACCTAAAAACAAATGATACTTGTTCAAATGGAGACGTATGTGCGTGTCGCATTAAAAAGCGAATTAGCCTTTCATCTTCCTGAAATGTCTTATTGGATTCTCCATATGAGCATCTTGCTCCTCTAACAACACTTGCGTCACTTCCAATATAATCTACCAATGTTACATGGCCTTCCCCAGAGAGAGTCTGCATAGGAACCCCGACCATTTTATCAGCAGAAGAAGATCTAGGTCTGTTGCTATCTTTTGACATCAGGATTTCCCTACCATTCTATTTTTAGTCTTTCCAAGAGCTTGAGCTCTGCAGCGCTAAAAGATGTCTTTGTTAAATATGTTTCTTGAAACTCTTTCCAACAAATCGGGAAAAGGTTAGCAACACAAACAGCTACTTTATTTGCAAAAAGTTGAATTTCTTTTTGAGCATCTTTACTTAATCTTAGACGCAAAAAATGAAAAAGATTTCTCAAATCCATTTTCCAAAAAATTGTCGTATAAGCGTTTTGAGGGAGAACTATTCTTGCTTGTTCTCGACAGAGTCCACTTTCCATGAGGGAAAGATACCTTTTATGGCCCTGTTCAGAGGCTTCTTTGATAGACTTAACACAATTCCCTGCACTCATTTCATCTAACAACCCACAACCAACCTGCTTATTTAGATTTCCTTGTATTCTTAAATCTTCGATAGAAGGCTCATGAAACTGATATTTAACTTGAGCATATCTAGCTGAAAAGGAATTTAGCTTAGCTGTCCTGTGACGGACCAGTTGCCCCATCACATAAATTGGCAATCGAATCTGAAAAACAACACAAACTTGTTCAAGGGGCGAGAAGTTAGAAGTGCGGAAACACCACGATATTTTTTCTTCTTCTGAGGAATAAAAAAGACTCTTTGAACACAATTGTGCACAATGTGCAACAAACGAGTCAGACCCCATAAAATCAATCAATCTAACGAATCCGTGGTCCAAAACAGGAAGTTTTCTCCCAATGAGAGATTCGAATTGATCATCCACGCAGAAACTCCACACTACAGTAGCGAACAACAAATTACCGGTGATCTTACTCCTTAATCCGCTTCACATCAAGAGCTAAACAGACTAGAGTCACATCGTTAGTTGATACTGTTAGGTGGAGATAATGTTTAGAATATTTTCTACATGTCTTATTACTTTTATTTTCCCCATTTTTGCTTTCAGTACAGAAGAAAATAGTACTGCTTCTACGTCTGATATGTTCACTCCAAATTTTTCTTTTTGGCTTGGAACAGCAGGAATAGTTGTAATTTCTCTTCTCCTTCTTTCTCATTATTTTTTGGCTCGTTGGACTTGTCCAATTCGTGAGGGATGTCAAGTAGAAATTTTTATATTAAACAGAATGAATTTAGGACAAAAAATGTGTGCTTACCTCCTTGAAGTAGAAGAAGAACTATTTCTTGTGATTCAAGGCCATAATCAGATCTTATGTCAACCTGTTCGAGGGAGAGCAAAAGTCGGTGATGAGCTATTATTCTCTTCTAAAAACTCTGAAAGTAGTGATACTGTAAAGGTGCATGGTAACGAACAGAGCTCAAAAGATAAGCATCCTTGAGTTTGCAGAGTTTGCATTCAGAACGGATATTTCATATCCTGGAAAGTCAAATAGTTAGAATTTAATGTGCCTTTTTGTGGGGCGCACACCATGTGAGATGGAATGCCTTCTGAGAAAGCAATATTAACAAATGGTTCTACAGGCGACGCAAAAAATGATCAGCCGATTGGAGAGACAAATCCCTTTCCCACTGATCTATTGATTTTGCCTGTCTTCAAAAGGCCTTATTTCCCCGGTATCGCCTTGCCGATATCCATTGAATCTGGTGTTCAGTACGAAACTATAAAAAAGATTGCTTGCTCAGATCTTCGTACAATTGGAGTGTTACTATCTAAAGGGTCAAATGTAGAATGTTCAGTAGGGCAGCTTCATGAAGTAGGGGTTGCAGGTCGTATTTCCAAGATTTTGCCTGTTAATCATGGTGGATTTCAAGCGCTTGTTGACCTAGAGAAACGTTTCAAAGTTGTATCTATTCGTCAAGAAAAGGATCATTTCTGGGCAGAGGTTGAATATCTTCAGGACGAAGTTGATGCTTCAGAAAAGAAATTGAAAGCGTACGCGAAGAGCATATTAAAAGCGGTACGAGAAATTGTTTCTTTGAATCCACTGTTCAAGGATGAGTTAAGAGTTTTTCTAGAGCATGCAGATCCAAATCATCCATCAGCGCTTGGAGATATGGTGGCCTCTCTAACAACAGCACAACCAGAAGAATTGCAAGATTTATTGGCCTGCCTTTCCTTAGAGAAACGTTTACAAACCACTCTTTTCCTAGTTAGGAAGGAACAAGATCTAAGTAAAATACAGCATGAAATCGATCAACAAGTTGAATTGGCTCTCGGTAAGATTCAAAAAGAATATGTTTTACGTGAACAGTTAAAAACAATTCGAAAAGAGCTAGGGATGGAACATGATGATCGGAGTTCAGAGATCTCTAAATTCGAGACGAGACTTCAGTCAAAAAATGTTCCACCGCATGTTAAAACTGTTTTCGAAGAAGAAATTCAACGTTTGTCTGGATTGGAAAATAACAGCCCAGACTACTCTGTTTGTAGGAACTATCTAGATTGGATAACCTCCATTCCATGGGGCATTTA
>NZ_PPEU01000047.1:0-5625 GCF_003056015.1 Candidatus Similichlamydia epinepheli
AGTAACAAGTTATAGATTTGGCACATTGGCATTTGTTACTGATGTTGCCAAGTGGAATGATTCAATTACGGAATTGCTGTCAGGTGCTGAGATAGCATTTATTGTAACGAATCTGGGCCAATTGAACCTGAATCTTGGCCTCATGTGTACGAGCCTTACTTGCAAATACCTCCAAAATAATTTCTGTCCTATCTACAACAGGCTTTTGAATTGCAGTTTCTAAATTGCGCTGCTGCGCAGGAGTCAGCTCTTCATCAAAAACCACAAGATCAACTTCTAAATCAGAGGCAGATACGACTATCTCTTGAAGCCGTCCAGAGCCAATGAAAGTAGATACATAACGGCCTCTTAAAGGACAGATAGTTGAGTCTGCAACATTGATTCCGCACGATCTCAAAAGTTCCCCTAATTCAGAAAGAGAATCTTCTGCCTCCTCTCGACTTCCTGAGCGAGTTTCAAATGCACCAACAATCAGAGCTCTTTTGATTCGTTCCATGAAAACCCCACTCTTAGACCGTCCCAGGCCAATTTAGCCTTGTCTCCTAATGGATATTCAATCTTATTAAAATCAATTACATGCGAAAGATGCATAAAATAAATTTGTTTAAGATTATTCAATCCTCCAACGTGGTCAAGAATTTCTTCTATTGAAGTATGTTGAGACCCACTAACCACTTTCCGCCAATAATTCGTTCCAATAAATGCTATCTCAGCACCTGACAGCAATTCCGTAATTGAATCATTCCACTTGGCAACATCAGTAACAAATGCCAATGTGCCAAATCTATAACTTGTTACTTGTTGGTTGCCATGCTCGTGAAATGAGCAATGAATAGGTGGGAATCCTGCAAAGTCAAATACCTCTCTCTCTGTATGCAAAATTTCACGTAGGGAGAAAGATACAATCCCCTTCTCCAGCACCTCCCAAACGCAAAGCGAATGGTATTTAAGTATGTTAAGAGTAGAAGTAGATAGGAGGCAAGGAATCTTGTGACCATTATTACAAAACGACCGTAAATCAATTAATCCACCTATATGATCAAAATGATGATGCGTCAAACAAATTCCATCTAACCGCTTTAAATTATTTGATAATAATGAATCTCTTAAGTCAGGAGATGCATCTATCAATAAGTTTCTGCCTTCATGTTTTATCAAAAGACCAGTACGCCTTCGACGATTCTTAGAGTCAGACGAAAGACACACAGAACATGAGCACCCTAAAACAGGCACACCAGAAGAAGCTCCGCATCCAAGAACCGTAATAGAAGTCATTTCATGAACCAATGTAGAATTTCTTTCTCACCATCTTCAAAATGCCAGGATGATGGTAATATATCCAACTGTCAGCATCGTTATTACGATTTAAATGACGCTTCGGACGAGAAATACGGAAAAGAGATCCATCTGGGGCAAATTCAATCTCTTGGTAAACAATAGGTCTCCATTCTTCATAATCAGATTCAACTGAAGAAACAAAAAGACGAATAGATGCGGCTGTATCTTCCCAAAGAATCGTACCTGAAAATGTCTTAGAAAGCGGTTTATCGTCCTGAATCCAGGAAAACAGTTCAGAGTATTCTTCAGGGAAAAGTCTTCTTGTAAAAGAAGGGCCCCTTTCATGTGAAAATAAGATTTCTATTTTGTTTAAGATATATCGCTTTGTCTGTTCAGATCCAGCAACTCGATAAGTTGCACGAATCTGAGAAAGATTTTGAGGAGATGTTAGAACGCCCTTCACGGTAAGGGATACATGTTTCCCATAGAAATAAAATAATCCAAAACAAAAAATCGAAACACATATACCGCACCCTATTACAATGGAAACAGCTATCCTTTTGCTGTTGGTAATTGGGTCGTTTCCCCCTTTTTCCGACATGATCAGACTTCTCCATCCAAAAAGATGTCATGACACAAACCTACTACACCTGGAGAGATTTTTTCTTTGTCTATGAATAAAAAAATCTTCTGCTTTGGGAAGCGTCGATTCGCATAAAGAGGTAATAGACAACTTTAAAAAGTTGTTCCCCCCTTGATGATTTCGCAATTTAAAAAAATTGAACCAATAAAAAAACGACAAAACATGGATAAAAATTCCACTATTTGCCGTTTTAACTATTTTTACTAAATTAATCCTCTACTGCTAATTCCTCTTCATCAATCAAAAGTTCCTGAGGTGGCGTATCATCAACTTGACCCGTTTCTAAAATGGAAGCCGGTTCTAGTTTAGAAGTCCAAACTGATAAAAATACGCAAGTAATTAAAAATATGAATATCGACCACGCAGTTAGTTTTCTCAATACATGCGCTGCAGACGTCCCAAGAAATAGATGAGCACTACCACCAACAGAAACCCCACCTAAGCCACTATCACCACCACGGCTTTCTTGTAAAAGAATTACGCCACACAAAAAACCAACAAATCCCAAATAAGCAGAAAGAAAAAAAGGATAACTCCAATCCAAAAACATTAAACGGTTTCTCCTAATAAGATAAGTCTACGTCCGCCAGGAAACTATTACGATATAACCGATATTAAATGTCATCATCACCTAAATTCCCACGGATAGCACTAAACAACCATCCCTTAGGGGGGCTCCAGAAAAAACCATTACCAGTCATCACCCTGAGAGCCAATATAGCTTTTTTCAATTTAGGAGCAGATACTAAATCATCTTCAAATCCGCACCAAAAAAGGACACACTCAGACGCTGAAAGTGTAATGCCTTGAGGTGGTAACCCCCAACCAGTAATTTCTTTTGTGCTAGTGGATAAAATGGAGTTTCTAATTGACTCCAAAACAGATGGCTCAGAAGACGTGAGCGCTATATCACCAGAATCTAAATCAAAAAGCTTGGGAGAAAAAAGATATCTCTTCTCAGCACGATTGAAAGCCTTGCGACCAAGCAAGATATCTTGTTGCTTTACTGCAAGAGAAAGAACGTAAGTCATTGCTGATGCACTAGTACGAGTTAAGCCCATCTCATCTGACCGAGATGCATCTAGGAAATTATCACGTGATGTTCTCGTGTCAGGAGTGAGTTCACTAGCTAGGATACCTCTTTCCAAGATTACCCTAGCACGTAACTCCCTAGGGGTTTTCATTTGCAATGTATTTTCTAACAAAAAAATTAATTGGTTAAACAATTGAGAAGATGTAAGTTCACGAGAACAAAGAAACTTCCACTGGTTGACCCACTTCATATTATCAGGGTCCACTATGAGTGGATTGTGCTTAGAAATTAATTTAATATCTTGATTACTTGGCGAAAGAAGAGGGCTATTTTTCTTTGTATAACCTTCTACCATGGAAAACAATTCTTCCTCGGACATTGTGATTCCAACAGAAGATAACTTATCCACAAACTCCTTCCCAAGATCAAAGAAACAAACAGATGAAATAGAACGAACACCAATTGATAATAATTTTTTAGCTTGTGAATGAGGCAATGAGAAAAAATCACTCAAAAAAGCAACTAATGATGGCTCTGAACTTTCAAAAGAGGAGCAAAAAGGAACAAGCAGCCAAACTGAACCTGATAGATACGAAGCAGGACCTCTAGGATGCCACTTGTTCATCAAGTCAACCAATTCTTCAACAGGCAAACCAAGCGTTAAACGACATCTAATTAGCCCTCTCAAAGCACCTACATGACATACGTCGATTTTCTGACCTGCACGCCGCCCTTGAACAACCACGTCCTCATAAAGAGAAGACGCTTCTTCGTGCCCCCCTTTTTTCTCTAAACACGCAGCTAGGTCATTAGCAATTAAATAAACAGTCTTGGTTCTTGTATCAAAGTGCTGGCTATTTTTACCTTCTTGAAGAGCTATTCTAAGGAAAGACTCCCCTTGTTGGTACAAGCCACGAGAAACTTTTTGGTTCCCTGTTACCCATGCACTTACCCCCTTGGGGGATAAACAAAAGCAACCAGTGGAAACAAAAAGACAAAGAGTTGCGAAGGAACTCAAATGGATGAAACGAAACGATTTAAAAAAGGAAAACATTGAAACTTCAGCTGAGTCTCAGGATAAGTAAGAAATTACCAAACTTCTGGTGAAGACAAATGAAACCCACAACAGTGGTGACACCATTGTAACAAATAAAGTAAGTAGATGGGAAGCTCTAACAACAACTTAAGTAATTAAAGGCCTCTATGTAGCTATTGCCACTAAGGGATCCTAGGTGCAAGCCATCTTTCACAATCTAACGCTGCCATGCATCCGGAGCCTGCTGCAGTGATGGCTTGCCTATATTGATGGTCAATGACGTCTCCTGCAGCAAATATTCCATTTCTACTGGTTTGAGTCGTTCCAGAAGTAGTAACAATATAGCCCATATCATCTGTTTTCACTAAACCACCCAAAAAAGATGTATTTGGACGATGACCAATAGCAAAGAAAAGTCCTTTAACCTCTAATGATGAAATATCTCCAGTTTTAACGTTCTTTAGATCAATTGACTCTAATGTTTCTGACCCATCAGCCTTTTCGAGAACGGAATCCCACATTATTTCAATTTTTGGATGGTCTATAACCCTTTTTGACATAACCGGTGAAGCGCGAAACTTATCCCTCCGGTGAATGACATACACTTTCTTAGCAAAACGAGTAAGAAAAATTGCCTCAACCATGGCAGAATCACCACCACCAATTACTGCAATATTTTGGTTTCGAAACAACGGCAAAGATCCATCACATACTGCGCAAGCAGAAATTCCTTTCTGCCAAAAGCGATCTACTCCAGGTGCCTCAAGTTTTTTTGCAGTTGCCCCAGTCGCAATAATCACACCACGTGCTAAAAAATCGCTATTTTCCGTGCGTACAATAAATCTATCGTTATCTTCTTGAATTGATGTAACATCTTGCTCCAAGACTTTTGCCCCAAAATTTTCACACTGAAGACGTAATCTTTGCATCAATTCCGGACCAGAAATTCCTTCAGGGAACCCAGGAAAATTTTCTACGTCTGTAGTTGTCATCAACTGACCACCTACTGGACCAGAAATAAATCCACCTAAAACGAGAGGATCAAGTGTCGCTCTTCCTAGATACAAAGCAGCGGTATAAGCAGCAGGACCTGATCCAACTATGATCACATTGGCTTCTTCTAAACCCATTATTAACTCGTCAATATGTTTAAGATTTTATCTTTTACAAAAATGTATTTTTTTATTTCCACGCCATGCAAATGCCGCTGAATAGCTTTTTCATTTCTGGCTAAAAAAATGACGTCCCCTTCTTTACTGCCTTTAGCACATGGCACAACAGCTCTCGTTTTACCATTGATACAAATGGCAACTTGGGAAATTTCCTCTAAAAATTTACTCCACTCTTGATCGAACTTTGGGAAACTTTCAGAAGAAAGTAAAGAGTTTTTTCCTAATAACTGCCAAAGCTCCTCTGACAAATGAGGAGCTAATGGAGAAAGTAACTTTAGAAAAATTTCAAAACATTTTAAGGGGAAACAATCAACTTTTTTGGCCGCATTTACGATTTCCATCAATTTGGAAACAATAGTATTAAAGGACCACGTTTTATATTCCTCTGATATGCTGCGAAAATTTTTAGAAAAGACATTGAGAAAATCTTTCATATTATGAATATCACAATCTATAACCTTTC
>NZ_PPEU01000048.1:0-5447 GCF_003056015.1 Candidatus Similichlamydia epinepheli
TAGAGCAGAATTAAACAGCGCTGATATTTTTACTTTTGCTCTACGTTTGAACAATTTAAGGAAGATGCTTTACAACCATCAAGTGTGGGGATTAGCTGGATCTACTGATATCAAACGTCATTGTGAAGAGATTCAAGATCTCCTTGAGCCGATTTCAAGAGAATATGAAAGCAACATATTTCAACCTGGCTTAACCACGCCAGAAACCATGTTTTCTGTTCTAAGAAATCAACTTAGAAATAGCGATCTCCGAACAAAACTTGCAACAGCACTAGATGAGTTAACTCCCCTTAGCGAAGGAGAACTTAATGTTTCACCTGAAGAAGTGATGTTAGTTGATGTCTTTAGGAAGTTTGATAACAGAAGTGATCAAACATTGAGTGACCTTGGAGACTCTTTATCTGCAGCATCTGACTTTTTGGAAGGGCTCAACTTACTCAATCGAGCATCCACTTGGAACCCAGGCCAAAACTACATAACTGCAAATGGTCAGCTGACCGATGCTTCTTCAACAGATTCTTGGTACTCACTCTTCATTGAACAAGTTCAATTAGATCAGATCGAAGGAATCCGAAAATTGAGACAAATCTACAACAACAATGTTTACCCAGCAAATTCTCAAGAACATGCCATCCTTCGCAAAATTATCAACAAAATAGACCTCGCAGAATCAAGTGGTGGTTTTGAAGGGCTAGTCAATGCAAGAACAATAAGTCGAATGTGGGAAGACCAATCTTTTCAGAATGACCTTAGATCAGCCATTGAATTAGCCATGCTTATAAATGAAGAAGGTCAACAAAACGTCAATAAAGTCCTATTCGAGATTAAAACCATCTCTGATGCGACAGCCCATATCTTCGAAAATCACAATCAATCTCTCATTTCTATTGCAAAAAGGATCAACAAATAATGCCTCTCAAAATAGAACGAGACACAAAATATATAATGACAGATGCAAATGCCATTATATCAATGGCGATTGCAGAAATGCGTACATTAAGTGCAAGTATTACTAGCGCAGATGACCTCGACAGCATCAAAAATGCGTTACATAGCGTACACTTCGTCTTACAAGATTTAAAAGGTAGCTTCCAACATTGGCAACATACATCTTTATTTGATCTTGGCACAGCGATAAACAATGACATCACCAATATTTTAACGAGCATCTCAGATGCTAACATTATACCTAGCTCATCACTTGCACGAATTCAAGGCGAATTCAAAACTGCACTAGACACTTTAATTAACAGACTTACAAGTTTCCAGGGAAATGTAGGTGCACTGAACGTTAACATACCGGTCAATGAAGCTCTCTATTTCAATTATGCACGAACAGGTGAGGCTCTTCTAAATCAAGAGGTAACAAGTTTAGGAGATGCTCTTTTAGCTATTAAAAATGCATCTCAACACATTAACGACATCGAATCTGTTCTTGCGATCAATCCTGGGAAAGGATTCTTCAATGAACGTGGAGAATTGATGATCACCAATAATGCAGCAGAAGGGGCAACAGCATCTGACATCTCTTCAATATCTAATGGAAGCAGTAATTATTTTTATAATCTAAGTGAATTTAGATCTATTCCTGCATTAGTTGCAGGGGTGGCAAGGGATGACGCGATAACTGTATTGAAACACACTGCCATTAAACTGCAATCATCTTTGAATCTTCTTCCTGAAAATTCTGATCATTATCGAGCAATTAACAATGTAATCGACTTGTTAGTTAACCAATTTAACATCATGTCTTGGGATAGAGGGGTTGAAAGCGACTGGGCAGATCGAAGAGGCGGAAATTCAACCGAAGGTGAACTCTACTGGGCGACCTTTGATTCTATTGCTAGCTCTCCGAAAAATTTTGCACGTTTGTATATGAATCAAGAAGTTAGAAAGGCTGTTTCTGATGCTATTTCTACACTACATTCACAAAATGATGTTCAGAAACAAATGCTCTCAAAAGCTCTTTTCCTCTACCAAGAATTCATTAAATCATCTGCATCTTTATTAGATATGACATTCAAGTGCGAAAAAAGCGTAGCACAAAAAATTGCAAGATAAGAGAACAAGCTTATGTCTTTTCCAGGCTATTACCTAGATACAAAAACGTTAGACAAAACCCCTTATTTCGGAGAAGACCATCGTAATTTTATAGAAGCTCCTGAATATCCTCTTGATAGCACAAATCCTAGCATTACCGTCAATGGAGTCACATTTAATGCTACATACGCAGTTCCAATGTGGGATTTCGTAGTTAACAACATATTCCCTAGACTCTCAAGAGAGGAATTCGAAGCAGAACAAAATCGTGTTACATCTATTAGTTCTGACGCGAAAACCATTCATGAAAGAATCTTCACTCAAATGCTAGAAGACTTTTATGAGTCTTTAATTCTTGGACGAGATGATACGATAACGGATCTTACTGCTACTCTTTCTCAATTCGACAATTTATCCACAGATGAAAAACATATATGTTTCCAAAGCTACCTCACAACTCGTTTCCATGGAACAAATGAGCCAGAAATAGCCAGAAGAGATCTACGCAATCTAGAATACAGAGCCTATAATATGAGAATTTGGGTCTCTTTCATACTACTCAAATCTCTTGAGGAAATTCAACACCACACAGTGAATTCTGGCCGCCTTGCTACACGTTATGCTCAGACTTCCCAATCCATTTCAGAAGAAATGGTAGATGGAAGATACAAGTATCGTCCACTAGTTAATTCAGAAGACTTTATAGGTCAGCATAGGAATCAAACTAACGCAAAACTTCTAGAAGACCTCAAAACTTATCGCTTGATTACTCAAAAAAGAGTTGATCGTGCGTCTACTGATCTAACAAAAATCAATAATGATGCCGAAATTTTTGCCAATTTCATTAATAAACTTTTCGAAACTGATTTGAATATAGTCCGAGGGCTCTTTGCATAAACCTGGAGAGTGACAATGCCTAATATCAACCCACAATTGCTACCCAACTGGGAGAATTTGAAACATAACCAGGGCTATTTCCAAAATATCATTCTTAGGATAGCTGGTACCACCTCCACATTGTCAAATGCAGACACTGAAACGCTATACAGATTATGTTGGGAGCATTTTATTAGATATAAGATGCCAGAACTTCAAAATAGAACTAGTTTCGATACTGATAAAACTCAATTTATCGATAAAGATAAACTTTTTTCCTACAGTTTCGTCGGAATGGATCACTATGCGGAAAGTCTTTTCCGATCCAATATAAACTATATTTTCGGTGACTATTTTCAAAATCGAAGTGTATATGATCGTCGTTTAACAGAGACAATTCCTGAATATATTGCAAGGCATTTTGAATCCGTAATGCGAACAGCATCACTCCCTAAATATATAGATCCAAACAAGTCTCATGAACCAGTTCTATGGGTTTGGCAACTTCTCCTTGAAGTGATGAAAAGTGCACAAAAAACCTCCCTCAACAAAGCCACTGCAGCAGTAACTTTTACTTTGCGAGAAGAAAAAGCCGTAGAAAAAATGGGTCAAATTGAGTTTGAAGTCCAGGTCTCTGACGATGATTACACAACTATAAAAGAAAATATGGACGCTCAACAAGAGTCAGAAAACCATAGGAATTGGAGATCTATAATAGGAAAATCAACAGCGCAGTATCAAAACGATGTACAAACAGCAATTGACTCAAGAACTCAATTTTCTCAACTAGCAACGAAAATGATCCAAGACATGGAATCAGTTCTTTCCGCTATCACTCGTATAGGATAAAATGATGGCCAGTTTCCAGCTTAATGACGTCGGAGTCCCACCACGAGTAGAGGGGCCACATGGAGGCTTCTATAACACAGACCCTCCTACAATCAGTGAAGAAGGCAAAAACAGAGCAATAGCACTTTGGCGCAATGCTTTTGTGCAACCAATCCAAGGTAGTACGGTAGAATCTTTGTCCGAATTTTTCTATGCACAGTTTTTCCCTTATGTTTCAGAAGAATTTTTATCAGGGACTAGTACAGATATTGTCCAAGGAGGAAGTGCATCCAGGAAATACTGGTACGAGACACAATTCATGAATGCGATGGTTGAATGGGGAAGATCAGTTTCAAATTCATTTCGTACCAATCTCAATTTCTACACTTACTCCGGTAGTGGACTAATAAGCATAATTACAAATTTCGCTCAATTCATAGAAAGATCATCTTCTACAACAGCAGAAAAAATTAAAAACATACAAGAAAATGTGATCCTTTTCTGTCTGAATAGATTGATTGAAGTGATGGGAGAGTCACAACGAGCAGAACATATAACCAGTTTGAGCCTAATTCGAAATTATTACGCTATGAATAAAGCACAAGAAGAGCTAGGTGGAATTCCTTTGCCAGTAGTAAGACCCTCGTCATCAGACGCGAGGATTCCTGATCCTGAGTCTGTAGTAGCTCAACAAGAAGCCCTACTAAAGAGAGAAGAGAAACGACAATCATTCAACATATCTAAAGATGAATCTAGACTCACAGAGAATAACCTGCAGTTCATTCAAGAAAATAGCAAGCAATTTTCCAACACTTTTGACAGCATCTTTGAAAGACAAAAAACAGTTCTAGAAGCGCTTTTGAGGCATTAATATGCTCAATAAACTTCTATCTGAAATCTCCTTAGAAGGAGGCTCATTGGATCAAATACGTCATTTGTTCCAAATGTTCGCATCAGAACACTCCTCCACAATAAAAGATCCTCCACTTGCCACTGATGAAGAATATGAGGAGTTTAGCAACAAGATTGCTCATGCGATCGGTCTAGTTTGTGAAAAGGGAATCTTTTTTAAAGATGCCCTTGGACTGTCGAACGAAAACATGGAAGCCTTTTATGCATGGGGGTTTCAATTTTTCGAAAAGAAACAGTTTGGAGAGGCCCTTCAACTGTTTAAAGTTTTGACGATTCTTGATCCACTTCAATGGAAGTATAGATACGCTGTTGCTACAACTCTTCATAGACAAAAGAATTATCAAGATGCAGCGAAAGCCTATATCACCTCCTCAATGCTTAAACCTGATTCTTATACTCCTCTACCGCACTATTATGCCGCAGATTGCTACATAGAAATGCAAGACAACTATTCTGCCATCATGATGCTTCATTTGTGCATTCATTGCTGCAATCCAGAAGATGGTGCACACGTCATAATTCGAGAACGAGCGGAGTTATTGAAACAAGCACTCGAAGAGAAATTTTCCTCTCCTATCAAAGGCTAAGTCCGAAGGAACATTTCCATGACGGAACTTTACATTTTTCCCACAACAACAGAAGACCCTAAGAAAGAATTATACGCTGACTTAGAAAAACAACGGCAAGTATCCAGCGAAATCAAACTGCAGGCCACTTCTAATCTGATTGGTTTATCGCCCATTGCAGAAGATCGTCTCTACATGGCAGGGACCGACCGCGATAAAGATTGG
>NZ_PPEU01000049.1:0-5383 GCF_003056015.1 Candidatus Similichlamydia epinepheli
TCTCATGACTCCACCTGCCTCCTTCTTCGCTCTTTCTCTTTTGCCTTCTCTTCCAAATAAACCTGCACAAGTGGCTGGGCGGCATTTTGATTTTTTTGTCTCACAACTTGAGGGCCCTGATTTGCTTTTTGATGAAGAGCATTTGTCTTTTGGCCGTCCTGATGTAGATGAGTTGATGGCTTGTTTGACGACGTGCATTGAAGACATTGAGTTTTCTGTTCGTGCTTCAAACTGCTTGAAGAGTGCTCGAATTGATTACGTTGTTGAATTAGTGATCAAGCAAGAGAGTGAGCTTCTTGAGTATAGAAATTTCGGACGAAAGTCATTGAGTGAGATAAAGGTCAAACTTCATGAGCTAGGACTTTCTTTAGGGATGGACTTGTCTCCTTATGGTATTACTTCAGAAAATTGTCGTGATGTAGTGCAGGTTTATTTGGAAGAGAAGGCAAAAGAGAAAGAGCGAAGAAGGAGGCAGGTGGAGTCATGAGACATTGCAAGAAAAGATACAAGCTTGGTCGTAATAGCAGCCATAGGCGTTGTTTGTTTGCAAATATGCTCAAGTCTCTAGTTGTTTCTGGGCGAATTGAAACGACTTTGACGAAGGCAAAAGCTTTACGCCCTCTTGCAGATCGATTGATTACGTTAGCAAAATCTGGTTCCATTGCTGCTAGACGTAAGGTTGCTGCTCGTTTGATGTTGCGATACAACAGACTTTCACCGAAAGAGTCTAGAATGGCTCGTGGTGGTGACCTTTCTGTTTACAACAACGACAGGCATGTTTTAAACGTGCTCTTTTCGGATTTGGGAGCGAGATTCGTTTCCAGGAACGGAGGCTACACTCGTGTCCTTAAAATGGGGAGGCGAGTCGGGGATTGCTCTGACCTTTGTGTTTTGGAGTATCTCCCTGGGTAGGCTTTGCTTATTTTAAACGGCGGGGTTCTCCTGGAAGATGATTTGCAAGTTTGCGATTAATGGGTTTGGAAGGATAGGTCGAACTGTTTTTCGGCGTTTTGTTGAACAGGGGAGTTTGTCTAGTATTGTGGCAATAAATGATCTTGCCTCTCCTGATAGCCTTGCCTATTTATTGAAGTATGATTCGACGCATGGAGTTCTTCCGTGTTCGGTTTCCAATGAACGCGATTCTTTAATAGTTGATGGACATCGCGTGCTGATCTTCAGTGAGTCAGACCCAAGTAAGATTGGGTGGGGTCAGTGCGGGGTGGATGTTGTTATAGAATCGACTGGTCGTTTTTGCTCTAAAGAAGGTGCGTCTTTACATTTGAAAGGTGGAGCGCGTTTTGTTTTAGTCTCTGCTCCTGCGAAGGGAGTCGACTCTCTTGTTTGGGGAACGAACCATGTGAAAGCTATTTCATCTTGTGACAAAGTTTTTTCTGCGGCTTCTTGCACAACCAATTGTGCCGTTCCTTTGCTTGATGTTCTCGATCGGGCATTTGGGATTGAGACTTGCTCCTTATCTACGATTCATGCGACAACCTCTTCTCAAACAATCTTGGACGCTCCATCTTCTAAGAAGATGAGACTGTGTCGTAGTAGTTTGCAAAATATTATTCCTACGTCTACAGGTGCTTCAAATGCAGTTGAAGAGGTGTTGCCTCAATTGAAGGGACGTTTGGTTGGTACATCGTATCGTGTGCCTTTGCCTGATGTTTCGCTTCTAGATCTTGTTCTTACATTTAGGTCTTCTGTAACACTTTCTGAAGTGATTCAGACATTGAAAGCGGCTGCATCTGGTGACTATAAGGGAATTATTTCGGTAACGGATGAGCACCTTGTTTCAAAAGACCTACAAGGGGACTCTCATTCCTCTATCGTTGATAGCAAGGCTTCTGCTGGTATAGAGGGTCGATTGATTAAGTTGGTGGCTTGGTATGATAACGAAAGTGGATACAGTGCAAGGGTAGTTGATCTTGTTCACTTCATTTGCGACCAGTGTTTAGGTTGTTAGTTTAATTATTTTTCATTTGGAGATATCGCCCTTGAATTTTGGGCGGGTTTTCACTCTTATTGCAGATCTTGAGGTAGTGACTGTGCATTTTACGAGAGAGCCTATTGTTGAAACTGTTATTACTGCGAGAGAAGGTGCCAAATTGCTCGTGCGGAATGCTCGGGGGGCAGACGATCTGGACACTTATTTAGTAGAGGCTGTTGAAGTAGTCATGTTTGGCGGAGCAGTTTTTTATCGGTCTGCTAGTCGTCCTAGTCATTTTCTCGTTCCTGTCGTAGAATATGAGGTTGTAGAGTGTCATTCTAGTCGTCCACATCTTAAAAAACCCTCTGAGAGAGTATCACGTCAAAACCATCGTGAGTCGTCTTCCTCCGCAGACAGTGTCGCTTCTTCTGCAACCAATAAGGCGTCTTCTGGACAGCATGGATCTTCGCCTTCTAGAAATTGGGGCAGTTCCGCTTCTCAAGAATTTCATGCATCAGATGTTCAGCCGGTAAATAAACCAAAACGTGTTCGTTCATCATCTTCTAGAGGCAAAAGTCGATGCTCTCCACCATCTTTTCCAGAAGAACAGAAAGAGGCTGAAGTTAAGGAGACCTCTTCTCAAAATAATGAAGATGTGGTAGATCGAGCTTCGAAAATTTTGGCTTCTCTTATACCTCCTCCTTCTACGCTAGTTTCAGAATCTTTTGGTACAAATCAGAGAAAGTCTGGACATTCTTCCACTTCATCTCAGGAGCCTGTGCGCGGTCGTGGAGGTCGTTCTGGAGCGGGCAGACGCGTACGTTTTGATAGAGAAAGAAGAAAAGAGAGCGATTGAAGTTGGGGGTTCATTTGAATCGAATTCTTTTTTCTCTTTGTTTGCTTCCATCGTTTCTTATTGGAGGGCCGGTTCTTCAGGTTAGAAATTTCGATGATTTACCTCAGGTTTTTGCTAAGTTGAATCCTATTAGGACTTTTGTATTCCTTGATGTTGATGACCTTGCGATTATTCCCAACAGTAGTTTGGGAAGTGTTGCTTGGTTTAAGGAATTGAAGAACCTTCTTGTAGAGTATAAGGTTCCTGAAGAACAAGCTGATCGGATTAGGTCTGACATCTGGGATTTTGGATTGCGTCATACGTCTTTTTCGTCGCCTAGTGAGCCTTTGATGGAAACTTTGGGTTATTTGAGGTCTAGGGAATTTAGTGTTTTGGGTGTTACTAGAAGGTCAATTGCATTTGCTAATGTTTTGCCAGAGCACCTTAGAAGTCTTGGATGCGATTTTGTATCGTTTTTGCCTTCTTTTTTGCGGATTTCACATTTGCTTTCACCAAGAGATCCGCGGGCCATCTGGACTCAAGGCTTATTATTTGCAGGTTCATTACCGATATCGGAAGCTCTTGAGAAGTTTGTGGCAAATGTTTCAATCCCTTTGAATTCTACTGTATGTATTTCTTTCGATCGTGAGTTTTTGAATGAGTGTCACAGTTATTTCTCGAAAAAGAAAAGCAGTAGCATAAGCGTGATGCTGACTCCAGAGAATGCGCAAAACGTGAGTATAGAGAATGCTGAGATGCAAATCCTCTCTCTCAACCTATCTTCGACCGACGCAGAAACACATCGACCGCAACCTTTATCTGGCATTTCTTACACCAGAGAAGACGTTTTGCGAAAGATGAGGGACATTTGGAGTCTATGCTCGGGGTGAGACTCGAACTCACACGGACCAACGTCCAAAGGATTTTAAGTCCTCCGTGTCTACCATTCCACCACCCGAACAGTACGTGGCCAGGAGTGTAAAGTTGTCATTACTTTGAGGTCAATCTTGAGCTTGAATCACGATACCTTTTTTATGGAAATGGCTCTGAAACAAGCTAAAATTGCGTTTGATCAAGATGAAGTTCCTGTGGGGGCAGTGCTTGTAAGGGATGGAGAAATTCTATCCTCAGATCACAATCGTGTAGAACAACTGATTGATCCTACAGCTCACGCAGAAATTCTCGTTTTAAGACGTGCAAGTCAATACGTTAACAATTGGAGATTAAAGGATTCATGTCTTTACGTGACGCTTGAGCCTTGTCCTATGTGTATGGGAGCAATTCTTTTAGCACGTGTTTCTCGTCTTGTTTGGGCTGCGTTTGATCCAAGGATGGGGGGCAGCAAGTTATCGATGAAATGGTCTGAGTCATGTCGCTGGTCTGCAACCCTTAGTATGCGTGGTGGAGTTCTTCAAGATGAATCTCTACAGCTTGTTCAGACGTTTTTTTTCTTTCAACGCAAGCGGAAAGGAGGTTCATCTCCTTGAACTTTTGGTCTGCAACTAGTAAACTCTCATAAAGTTTTTTTCTAGGATTAGTTTTTTATCATGAGCAAGAAGAGAGAAAGAAAAGAGCGATTGCATCCAGAGTATCGAATGGTTGCCTTTGTAGATACTTGTACTGGTGTTCAGTATTTGTGTGGGACGACTTGGAAAGGAAAAAATGACAAGACGTGCATGATCGATGGAGTTGAGTATCCTTTGTGTGAAGTATCGATTTCTTCTTCTTCTCATCCTCTTTTTACTGGGCAAAAATATGTAGATACAGAAGGAAGGATTTCGAAGTTCAACAAGAGATACAGGAAGAGTTCTTCTTAATAAGCATTTTGGAAGCTGTGTAGTTTACATGTCAGGAGAAGAAGTCATTTTTGATCCTTCTTTTAGGGATAAGTTCTTTGAACGTTTGGATCGAGTTAGGGATCAGTTATCGGAGGATTCTGTTTTCCAAGATCAGAGGGCTTTTGTAGAACTTTCTAAAGAGCATTCTCGTCTTGTTGAGATCACGAATTCCTTTCAGGAATGTGATAAACTTGATTTAGAGACGAAATCTGTCAAACAGCTTCTTGATTCGTCTTCTTCTGATGAGGAGATGAATAATTTTTTGGAGGAGGAACTTCAGGGACTCTTAAAAAAACGTGAAGAGTTTGTTAGGCTTCTTGAATTTTTGCTCGTTCCGCCAGATCCTTTAGACGATTTGAATACTATTGTTGAAATTAGAGCTGGAACTGGTGGTGATGAAGCCGCGCTGTTTGTGTCGGATTGCGCTAGAATGTACCAGCTTTATGCTTCGGAAAAGAAGTGGAAATTAGAGGTTCTTGCGGCTACGCCTTCTTCCCTGGGAGGATTTAAAGAATATATTTTTGAGGCTTCTGGCAAATCTGTTTATCGAACGTTGCGACATGAGGCTGGAACGCATAGAGTTCAGCGTGTTCCAGTAACTGAAACTCAAGGGAGGCTTCATACATCTGCTGTTACTATTGCTGTGTTACTTCCTGATGATCCATCTGCCCAAAAATTGGAAATCGATGAAAAAGAAGGATCAAAAATGACTTCTTCTCCTGACATGTAAACTACACAGCTTCCAAAATGCTTATTAAGAAGAACTCTTCCTGTATCTCT
>NZ_PPEU01000050.1:0-5288 GCF_003056015.1 Candidatus Similichlamydia epinepheli
CGATTCGAGTTTTGCGTCATCCTGGTGAACAAAAAGAATGTTTAGTTGATGAGATTCTTGATGAGGCTTCACAAAAGGGAACTGGGCTTTGGTCGATTAAAGCTAGTTTAGATCTAGGGATTTCTGTTCCAAGTCTTTATTCAGCTGTTTCAGCTAGATTTCTTTCCGGAGATCGTACTTTGCGAGATATGTTTAAGGAACGTAATAATCGTGTACAGTCGTGTGATAAATCTGCTTGGACAGAACGAGAATCTAATTTTCTTGGGCAGGCCTTGAAAGCTTCTAAGCTTATAACTTTTGGACAGGGGTTCTTATTGATTGTTCGGGCATCTGAACTGCATAATTGGGGCGTTGTTCCTGCAACAGTTGCAGGAGTGTGGAAAGCTGGTTGTATTATTCGAAGCCGTTTACTTTCTGAAATGCAAATGATTTTTGGGGAAAAGAATTGTAGTTCTTCTCTGTTTGTCCCTCATTTTCTTGACCAAGTTGAAGAGGCTTCAGAGGGTTGGCGGACGATTGTTAAGCTAGGAGTTTCATTGGGGATTCCAATGCCGTGTATGAGTGGAACGTTAGCCTTTTACGATGGTCTTTGTTCAGGAATTTTACCATCGAACTTGATCCAGGGCATTAGAGATTTATTTGGTTCACATGGTTATAAACGTGTTGGTGCCACATCGGAACAGTCTTTTCATACAGATTGGAATTGATCATCGAAATTGGTTCAATTAATGCAAAATTCTTGTAAGCAGATACGTAATTTTTCCATCATTGCTCATATCGATCATGGGAAATCTAGCTTGGCTGACAGGCTTCTTGAAAAGACTGGTACTTTGTCTTGTCGTGAGCTAGTTCCTCAAGTTTTAGATGGAATGGATTTAGAACGAGAGAGGGGCATTACGATCAAGGCGCATCTTGTTACAATGCGTTACAAGTTTTTGGGTGAAGAATATCAGCTTAATCTCCTTGACACTCCTGGACACGTTGACTTTTCTTATGAAGTTTCTAGGTCTCTTGCTGCTTGCGAAGGTGCTATACTTGTCGTTGATGCAACACAAGGTGTTCAGGCTCAAACGCTTGCAAATCTTTTTCTTGCCATAGATCGTGGTCTTACTATTATCCCAGTTGTTAATAAGATAGATTTGCCTGCTGCTGAGCCGGAGCGAGTTATTAGAGAAATACGGGATCTGCTTGGAAGTCCAGTTGAAGTTCTTACATGTTCCGCGAAAACAGGTGTGGGAGTGGAGAATATTCTTGAGGCCTTAGTAACACAAATTCCTCCTCCTAAGACTTCATCTGACGGAGAATTGAGAGCTCTTATATTTGACTCTCATTACGACTCCTACAGAGGAGTTTTAGTTTATGTACGTATCATGAGTGGGACCTTGAAAAAGGGAAGCAAGATAGTTTTTTTCTCTTCTAGGAAGGAGTTTGAGGTTACTGAAGTTGGAATTTTTTGCCCTAAAGAGATGCCTTTAGAGGCTCTTCATACTGGTGAA
Organism: Candidatus Similichlamydia epinepheli; assembly: GCF_003056015.1. NCBI lineage: Bacteria > Pseudomonadati > Chlamydiota > Chlamydiia > Parachlamydiales > Candidatus Parilichlamydiaceae > Candidatus Similichlamydia > Candidatus Similichlamydia epinepheli. The sequence continues at coordinate 1,497 of NZ_PPEU01000050.1, forward strand.
GTTGGGTACATTTGCGCACATATCAAGCAAGTTAAAGATATACGTATCGGTGATACTATTGTGCATGTTGGATCACCTATACAGGAAGGTTTGCCTGGGTTCAGGCTTATTCAACCTACAGTTTTTGCTGGAATTTATCCGGCCAGTACTGACGATTATTTGAATTTGAGAGACTCTCTTGGCAAACTACAGTTGAGCGATTCTGCGCTTGCTGTTGAACAAGAGACTAGCCACGCTTTAGGCTCTGGTTTCCGATGCGGCTTTTTAGGCCTTTTACATTTTGAGATTATTGTAGAGAGGTTGCGAAGAGAGTTTGATCTAGATATCATTTCTACATCGCCTGGCGTTCTTTATAGATTTACGCTCAGTGGGAAGAAACAGGTTGAAGTTGGTAATCCTACTTTTTATCCAGATCCTGCGACTATTGTTAGTGTGGAGGAACCATGGGTGAAGGCTCGTTTATTTGTCCCGGTTTCATATTTGGGACCGGTGATGCAGCTGGGGGTAGATAAGAGAGGTATACTCCTATCAACAGAGACTTTAGATTCATCTCGCTTGATTTTGATGTATGAGTTTCCTTTAAATGAGATTGTTGTTGAATTCGGGGATCAGCTCAAATCTCTCTCGAAAGGTTACGCTTCGTTTGATTATGATCCGATTGGATATCGAGTCTCTGATATTGTCAAGCTCGAGGTACGAATCAATGGTGATATAGTAGATGCTTTTTCGTGTTTAATCCATCGTTCGAAGGCTGAACGAAAGGGGCGTCTCCTTTGTAAGAAACTAGTGGATGTCATACCAAGGCATCTCTTTAAAATTCCTATACAAGCTGCTGTAGGAGGAAAGATTTTGGCTCGTGAAACGATTTCTGCCTTAGCTAAGGATGTAACGGCCAAATGTTACGGAGGGGATATCACAAGAAAGCGTAAGTTGTGGGACAAGCAGAAAGAAGGGAAGAAGAGGATGAAGCAGATGGGTAAAGTGTCTGTACCTCAGAAAGCTTTTCTAGAAGTGTTGAAGTCGGAGGAGTAAATTGCGAGTACGAGTCGAGTGGAGAGAGTTACGAGTTCGTATCTTTTCTGGATTGGTTGGTGTTTTCTTGGCTTCTCTTTTGTTTTGGATGTCGAACTATTCTCTTGGGATGTTCATATGCCGTTTAGTAGTTCGTTTACTGGCTTGGGGTGCTACTTACGAGTTTGTGCGAATGACGCAGATTGTGTACAAGGATCTGATTCATCCTTCATTTCATCTGTTATTGAGTTTTTTATTTTTTATTCTTATTGATTTCCTTCCATCTCTTTCTTTGGCTCTGATTTCTTGTACATCTTTAATTGGATTATTGGTCTTTTTTGATCCATTCTCTTCATTCATTAGGTTGGCTGCATCCTTATTGATTTTCTTTTATATTCATTTGCCTGTTGCTCTTTTTGAACAACTCTTGGAAGAGAAAGTTACTGCAGGACGTTGGTGGGTTCTCTATTTGGTACTAATTGCAAAAGGGTCTGACATAGGTGCTTTTTTCGTTGGGAAGTACTTCGGTAAGCATTTGATTGCTCCTAGAGTTAGCCCTAATAAGACTTCTATGGGAGTGTTAGGTGGGGTTTGTTTTGCGACTGTCATGACATTTTTGCTCTGTTTAGTTACGACAGCTCCTTGGAGTTCATCTCTTCTTATTTTTTGCGCTCCTGGGATATCCTTGTTTGCTCAATTTGGTGACCTGATAGAGTCTTCTTTCAAGAGGTCGTGTGGCGTGACTAGCAGTGGAACCTTCCCAGGCATGGGAGGTATACTAGATTTGTTAGATTCAATTTTGATGGCGTGTCCACTTATATACGCTTTTGCATGTCTTTGATCATTACTATTGATGGGCCTGGTGGAAGTGGCAAGAGTGATGTGGCTCGTCTGTGTGCTGAGTCGGCTGGTGGTGTCTGGATTAATTCAGGACAAGCTTATCGTTTGATCACCTGGGTAGCCTTAAAGAGTGGTTGGGATGGAACAGAGGGTGATTTTGCAATGAGATTGCCTTCTCTTCTTGAGAATGGTCTTCTCACATGGGAATGTGTCTCTTCCAAAGTTATTTTCCTGTCATCTTTATCATCTCCTTCTGATAAAGATCAGACAGAGATTGAGTCTGCTATAGGCGTAGTAGCTACAAATGGGTCTGTTAGATCGTACGTGAATAATCTTTTGAAAGATCTCATTCAGAAAGAAAACTCTAAATACTTCTTTTTAGATGGGAGAGATATGGGTTCTGTAGTTTTTCCTGGCGCAGATTTGAAGATTTTTTTAACTGCTTCTTTAGATGTTCGTGCTGAAAGACGTTTGAGGCAGCGTTCATTTGGAGAATCTATTGATGATATAAGAAAGAGATTAGAAAAGAGAGATGAAGATGACAGGAACCGTCTTGTCGGAGGTCTAGTCGAGCCAGAAGGATGTTGGTTATTGGTTAGTTCTGATTTGTCTCTTCAGGAAACCGTCATGAAAATTCTAGATCGCATACGACAGGAATGGGGTCCAATTTCTTTTCGAGTTGCTGGCGTAGGCCGGTAAGTCGTTCAGTTTGATTATTATTTCTTATTCCGTACCAGAAGTGTTTTTTGCTTCCGATGAGAATGACATATTTTCTAGCTCGTGTGATAGCGGTATATAGAAGCCTCCTAAAGAGCATGATTGAATGTGATCGATGAATAGGCAGAACTATACAATCTGCTTCACTTCCTTGATATTTGTGTACTGAAAGGGCGTAAGCATGTTGAACCTGATCTAGCTCATCGAATCGGTAAGTCAAAGAACGTCCTTCCATAGAAATCATTTCACATGTTCGGTTGGCTATGTCTGCGCTTCTCAAGAAGTGAATTGATCCATTAAATATCTCTTTACGATAGTTGTTTCTAGTTTGGATCAGCTTGTCTCCGAGAAAAAATGTTCTCCCTCCAATTGAAAATTGCCCTGACTGTCCTTTTTGAAAGCTTTGTTGAAGCGCAATATTTAGTCGTTCGATTCCAACCGGTCCTTTCCTCATAGGACAAAGGACTTGAATATCTTCTTGTGGGTCAAGTTTGTGAAGATTGGGGATGCGCTCATATACCTCGTAACAGATCCGTTTAACGATCTTATCTTCATCCATCTCTTCAACAAAAGAAAAGTCGTGATCATTTTCCTCTAACGCAGCAAGGGGAGATCTTCCCTCCTTAATTAGATGGGCGGCTTTAGCAATGCCAGATCTTTCAGATTGCCTGAAGAGAGTTAAAAGAGTACAAACAGGTAGGCGATTAGATATGAGAAGATCTCCAAAGACGTTCCCAGGTCCAATGCTAGCTAATTGATCACGGTCTCCAACTAATATTAAATGAGCATGAGACGGAATGGCCTTCAAGAGGTTATGAAAAAGGAAACAGTCCACCATGCTCATCTCATCCACTACAAGTATATCAACTTGTAATGGACTCCTTTCAGACTTCCTGAAGGTTTGGGATGTGAAATCGTATTCAAGTAAGTAATGAATGGTCTGTGCAGATCTGCCACTTGCTTCCCCTAAACGTTGCGAAGCTTTTCCTGTAGGAGCACAAAAGATTAGGTTTAATCCTAACTTAGAGCCAATTAAAGCTAAACAACGTGTAATAGTACTCTTTCCTGTCCCAGGACCACCTGTCAATAAGTTAACTTTATTGCGATATGCCATTCGAATGGCTTCCTTTTGGGCAGGTGCAAGAGTCATACCTATCTCTTTAGAAGCCCATTCCAAAGAAGATTCTATGTCAAATGAAGGTACTCGAGAAGGAGAGCAAATCA
>NZ_PPEU01000051.1:0-5287 GCF_003056015.1 Candidatus Similichlamydia epinepheli
ACCGTGGAGAATCTTTTTTTGTTCGTAAAGGGGCAAAAGGTCGTCTGGTCCGTAATGTAGGCGTAAGTGGCCAAGTTCCAGAGAATACTTCTTCTGGGGGTTGATTTAAGTTTCATTTTCCAGTTCATCCCTTACTCCTTTCCAGAATACGAGGGCAGGTTCTAGGCGTTCGTCTGTCATGGTTCGAATAGCTAGTATTTGAACAGCCTGCGTGAAATATTCTGCTCTTGCAATTGACTCCACTCGTCTATTCGATGCTTTCGACATTGCTTTGTGCAGTCGTAGTATCTGAAGGGTTGCTGTTCTTACCTTGTTGGGGATTTGATAGTTTCCCTGAAATAACTCGTCTAACATGTCTCCACGATCTCTTTCAGGATCTGACAATATGCATGGTAGAAGCAAAACTGCTAGAAGTACACTTCTAGGAAGTGTACGCTTAGGGAATTGCTGCGAGAAAAGGTCAACAGATTTCAAAAATTGATGTGTAAGTTTTTTATGTTTTTTAAGCGGTTTATCGAAGGCAGGAAAAATTTTTTTTAATAGTCCGTAGCGACTCAATAGGTCGAAGAAAGTTGAAGAGTTCCCCAACTCAAGACCTCGGAAAATTTCTTCAGTTACTCTTGCTCTTGAACTCTTTTCAATTTCTCCAGAGCATTGCTTGATTATTTGCTTAGTTTTGAGAGGTATTGAGAAATCATCGAGACGTGATTGTAATTTCAATATTCGTATCATTCTCACTGGATCTTGTAAGAATCGTGACTCAGGATCGCCAATGACAGATAGTTTTTTTCGAAATAAATCTTCCATCCCGCCAGAATAGTCTATGATCTCTCCAGAAGTGGGATGATAGAAGAGTGCGTTAATTGTGAGATCTCTGCGAAGTGCATCTTCCTCAGGGGTTCCCCATTGATTGTCTCTTACAATTAGTGAGTTAGAATCATTACCAGAACGAAATGTAGAGACATCAAAAATTGATTGTTGCATTCGGACATGTGCTAGTGGAAATCTTCTTCCGATTATGCGTGCCTTCGAGCGAAAAAGCGCACGAATTTGGTCTGGTCGAGCAGAAGTTACAAAATCGAAATCTTTTGGTTGATATCGAAGCAAAAGATCTCGGACACATCCCCCCACCAAATACACTAGAAACCCTGCTCGTTCTAATTTTGTGAAAACACTCATAGCTGCTTGGGGAAGTTGATCAGGGGATAAATCGTAGGCGGCCGCCTGATATAACTTGTAGGGTGACTTTTTGTTCATAGTCTCCGCGTTAGGATTGTCAAAAGTAACTAATCGGTTGATCTCAAAACCTGTCCGTCAACAAGAAAAGTTTTTCAGAGAGAAGGCATTGTCAGTCACCAATATAAATTAAGGCTTTACTAAGCTTACAGAAAAAACCAGGCTAATTTTATTAAAACTAGCTTTAGTATTACAACCTGGAGGATTTAGTCATTGTGGAGATTAAGCTTTCTACTTTTTTAGATTGTCCAATCTTGATATAAGTACCACAACGACAACTCCGGGGAGGACATCATGCGTCTAGGTGGGCAGCGCTCGAATCAGCATCATTCTTTTCTCGAAAAAGCGTGTACGTTTGCTTCTTATGTTTATGGTTGGGTAGCGGCGGCTCTTGCCGTTACTGCAATTACTGCTTATGGTATGTACGCGACCGGTCTTTATGCTAAGATGTCCTCCCTTTGGTGGGTTTGGACAGCTTCCACCTTATGCATTAGCCTCTACATTCGTTTTAATCTTGATACGGATACTGATTTAGCAGTGATTAAAGTTGAAGGCTCTAGCTTTCCATTTTTAGACCTAGGGGATTCCGATAAACTTCAAATCGGAGAGATGGTAATCGCAATTGGAAATGCACACCAATGGACACACTCAGTCACTATGGGAGTTGTAAGTGCAAAAGGTAGAGAGAATCTGAATTTGAATCTTATTGAGGAGTACATTCAAACAGACGCAGCCATTAACCTTGGAAATTCTGGAGGCCCGCTTTTAGACGCAGATGGAAAAGTTATTGGTGTGAACACCGCATTTGCTAGTAATAACGGTAGTGGGTCAATTGGAATTGGATTCGCGATTCCCAGTAATCTAGCACGAACAATCACTCATCAACTAATCGAGGAAGGGATAGTTAGTAGAGGATTCCTTGGTGTGATTATTAAGGAAGTCACTCCAGTTACTGCAGAGGCATACGGACTTGATAAGGCTGAGGGGTTCATAATAACTGAGATCATGGAAGGCTCTGCCGCACAGAAGTCTGGCATGGAAGTCGGTGACGTACTTCTTCGGGTAAATGGACGAGTAATTAAAAACTTTCAGCATCTTAGGAAGATTTTTTCTATTTATAAACCTGGAACGGAGGTAGTTGTTACGATTTTCCGTAATGGTCAGCAAGTTGATGTTACAGTTCTTCTTGAATCAGATAAGCAAACACCTCGAATCGGAGCTCAGAGTATTGACCAACTTGGATTGCTTTTAGAGAATTACGAGATTCTGCTTGAAAATGGAAAAAAAGAGCAATGTGTACGTGTTAAAGAAGTTGCAGTAGATAGTCCAGCATCCGACAATGGTATTCAGCCAGGAGAGCTAATAATTCTTCTGGATCTGAATAAGGTGGCTAATGTTCTTGATTTTAAGAGAAAGTTGGCAACGCGGGATACAAATAAGAATACTATACTTCTACTTGTATCTGATCCAACAGGGAAAGCACGTCGAAACGTATTGATGACAACATCAAAAAAATAACCGTTTCATTTCTCCTTCCGCACCAGAGATTAGCGCTAGATCGTAAGGGGTTCTCCCCTTTCGATCGAGTTCATCCGTACGTATTCCATTAACTCGACTTAAAATTTGAAGAGAAATGGAATCACCATTGATCGCAGCTAAATGTAAAGGGGTTTGCCCCTCGTTATTTCGCTCATTAACATCTTCTGGAGCAATAGATAGTAAAAGTTCCAAACATCCATTAGATTTATATTGTGCTGCAACATGAATAGGCAAAAACCCAAGCCTATCTCTCAACTGTCTCGTTTTGGGCTGAGACTCAAGAATTTTGTTGGCCATTACTGATTTATTGAGACAACAAGCTTTATGCAAGGGAGACATCCCTTTGTTGTCACAAATCATGAAGTCCGCACCTGCCTTCCATAAAACGTCAAAACAACCTTTGTCTCCTAACAGAACTGCTAATGAAACGGCTGTAACAGATCTACGATCGACTTGGTTGATAGAAGGTCTTCTAGTATAATTTACGATAGCTTCAAGAATAGATACATTTTTGCCTAAAACAGCTGCATGAAGCGGTGTCCTATGTAATGAATCGACCTCTTGCATCAATTTATCAACCGTTTCAGGAGGAAGATTAATCAAAAAAGATTCAACACTCTCCCAGTGGCCAAGCTCACAAGCTAGATGAAATGGAGTCCTTAAAAGAATATCCTTTATAAAAGGAGAGGCTGAACCATAACACAGTATCTCAATCATTCTACGTGAATTGACTTCTACGGCAAAATGCAATGCAGATCGTTTATCGTATGTTACACATGATGAATCAGCTCCTTCTTTAAGAAGGATTTCCACAGATTCATACGAGCCAGCAACAATACCTAAATGAATTGGTGTTCTTCCTATAAGATCCTTTCCGTTCAAATGAGCAGAAGCATGAATCAATTGCCAAAGTATATCGGTTTTGTTTTCTTCAACTGCAATATGAAGTGGCGACTTACCTGTTACATTTCTACGATCTGGATCCGCACCTTTAGAAAGAAGAAACTTACACATCTTCCCCTCTCCACTATGAACAGCAATGTGAAGAGGAGTCTCTCCTCCTAAATCGGGAGCATTAACATAGAAGCCTAATTCAATTAAGTATCGAACAAGATCTATATTAGGATATAGAACCCCGTAATGAAGTAGAGTCTGACCAAATCTATTAGATTCTTTGAGAAACTTGTCCGACCGCAGTCGACTTATGCCCAAAATTGATTCAAGAAAAGAGCGATATCCAAGCCTAGCGGCTAAAAGAAGTGATGATTCAGAGGCGTTGTCCTTCGCATATACATCAACACCTTGATGAACCATCCACTCCATCAAACTAGGATTTCCAGATAAAATTGCAAGATGGCAAATATTTCTCTTCTTCCTGTTTGTTAACTGATAAGACAATCCCTTTCGAATTAAAAATTGACACGTCAAACCGTCCCCATTCATTGCAGCAAGATGTACTAATGTGTTCCCGTCGCGATCCACATTGGTTAATTTCCAGCAAGCCTGAGATGCCGCATCAAGATAAGAAAGAAAACCTAAATGAGTTGCTTGATTAAGAATTTGCTGCTGATCTTTTGTTGCCTTTCGTACATCTTCAATGCATATATCCCTCTGTTCATCATCAGACATAGAGGCTGCACGTAAGCCAAAAGAATGGATAGGACTCAAATCTACAAATTGATGAAGAAGCTTTTTTCCAAGTTCACCGATTGCATCCAGTAAAAGAGATAATTCCTGATCCGCTTCCTTATTCTTAAGAAAATGATCTAATTGAACAATAGAGACCAGGTCACACTTTTGTACGTCAATTAATTCGAACAACTGCTTGACAAGACCAATATCAGATACGAAAAAGTCTCTTTCTCTAACAAGGTTCCTGAGAAAAACCCTCTGGTAGAAAACAGAATCAACAAAACTAGAAGTGAAGCAACGAGGGCCACGCGAATAAAAGACATCTCTGAAGGAGCCCTCTACGTAGCCCGACAAAAGACGACCTATCGATCTTTATCGTGAACTAAAATACGAAGTGCGTACCAGAACATTGTAATTAAATTGGCATACATCCCGAGGGCAGTCATTAAAGCAAGCTTATGAACTTCAGGACCGTCGTCCAAAGAAACACGAGATCCGATGCCGTGAATCCTGTGTGCCTCAAACATCGTCAAGCCCATAAAAAGAGCTAACCCACAGTAGGCCAAAATTAAATGAAATGAAGAAACAGACCAAAAAAACGACAAAACAACAGACAGTAAGGTCAGCCCTAAAAATCCTGCCAATCCAACTGAAAGAAGCGCTCCTAACGACGTCAAATCAGAACGAGTATAACGTCCATAAAGAGCTGAGGTCAAAAATAGAAAAGAAGCAACACAAAACGCTAGCCAAACAGCTGATCCATAACCAGCTCTAACAAAAAATGGCAAAACTGAACCGAAGAAAAATCCCTCACATACGGAATAAGCAACCAAGCAAGACGAAAGTGAAAATACAGACATCCTCTCAAAACTAAGCAAAT
>NZ_PPEU01000052.1:0-5285 GCF_003056015.1 Candidatus Similichlamydia epinepheli
TGCAGATGCACTAAAAGAGATTGCAATTAGCATGGACCAAATACCTTCGACAAGAGGATATCCTGGATCCCTTTATTCAGACTTGGCTTCTCGATATGAGCGTGCAATTGAGTTGTCTTCAGGAGGTTCTATCACTTTGGTGACTGTGACAACGATGCCTGGAGGTGATATTACACATCCTATTCCTGACAATACTGGCTACATAACTGAGGGTCAGTTCTTCTTGGAAAAGGGGAAGATCGACCCATTTTCATCTCTTTCTCGATTGAAACAGCTTGTTATTGGACATGTCACTCGTGAAGACCATGGAGAATTGGCCAATGCAACTGTTCGTCTTCTCTCCTCTGCAAGGCAAAGTAAAGAGAAGATGTCTATGGGGTTTGAGCTTTCTCCATGGGATGAGAAGCTGCTTCTTTTCGCTGATAAATTTGATCGAGAAATTCTTCCCCTTGAGGTTGACCTCTCTCTTGAGAAGTCCTTAGATCTTATATGGGACATCCTTTCTTCTGTATTTTCCAGGCAAGAAACTGGGATCAAACTTTCTCTTGTTGAGAAGTTTCGTCCAAATTGGAAAGAGGCTGTATGACGTTTGCGGCCCTGAAACTTACCAAAGGAGAGTTGCGTATTCAACGTCAAAAGCTTGATGAGTTTCAGGCTTATCTACCGACTCTCATTTTGAAGAAAAGCTTATTGCAAAGAAAGGTGTTGGTGAATCGTTCTAGTTTAGAACATTTTCGAGATGAGATGAATAAATCTTTAAAAACTATTTCATCACAAAAAGCTTCTTTTTCGCTGAATCCAAAAATTGGTGCGTTACTTGTTCTAGATTCTCTTGATCGAATGTTAGAAAACGTTGCTGGAGTGTCTCTCCCGTATATTTCTTCTATCACATGGAAAGATGTTCCTTATTCAGTCGCTGGCACTCCCTCTGGTACAGAGCAATTTATTCAGTTGGGAAGACTCTACCTGGAAGCAAAGATTCGTTTTGAATACGCCGAAATAAGATTACGTCTTTTAGAGGCTGAATTTAAGAGGATTTCCGTTCGCACTAATTTAATTGAGAAGGTTCTTATTCCGCGTAGGAAAGAGAATATTAAGAGGATCCTTGTTTTTCTAGGAGATGTTGAGCTGGCTGCTATTGGTAGATCAAAGATCGCCAAAAAGAAGAAGGTGTAGAGATGGTTTGCTTCCAAGCTAGTAAATGGTTGTTGGTAGGTTCTCGAGCCGAACGTGAATCTTTTTTGAAAAGCGTTCAGCTTCTTGGAATTGTACAATTTGAAGATAAAGGCTCTACTAATCTTCATACATGGGATAAGTATCAGTTGATAGTAAGGGCACTTTCATTTTGTGAGGAATGTAAGGATCAATTTTGTGAGATTTATCTTCCAAAAGAAGAGAAAGAGATTGTCGACAGGGCGTCTGAGTTAGCTACCAAGATTGTATTTCTAGAAGAAAAAAAGCATAACTTTGAGCAAAAAAAAGAGATCCTTACGCAAGAAAGGGAATCTTTAGCGCCTTTTGGTTTTTTCAGCCAATTTCAAGTTAGACAATTATCAAAAGATTTAAGTGCAGAGATCTCTTTTCTTTCATTGCCTCTTCAAGAATTCAATTTGAGAAGTAAAGATTGGCGTTTGTTTGAGGCTTCTCGTAACGGGTCAACTTGGTACGGCATCCTATTTGGCGAAGAGACGTCTTTGAAAGAATACGTCATTACAATTGAACGTGATCTTTATCAAGTAACATCGGACTTGGAGAGGCTGAATGAAGACATTGCTGAGCTAAATATTGAATTAAAACAAAAACAAAATGGGAAACCGTATCTTGAGGTGGCAAGAAAGCTACTTTTAAATCAATTCCGTAGAACTCAAGCAGAGAACGCAACACTTGATGAAGAGAGTGCTTTCTTGGCTTTCATTTGGGTAGACCCTAGTTGCGAGGAAGATCTTATAAGACTAACTAAAGAACATTTAATTTACTTAGAGAGATCATTTGTTGAGGAAGGAGAGGTTGCGCCAACTGTTTTTCGTAATGAGGGTTATGCAAGAATAGGTCAGGATTTAGTAGAAGTTTATGACGTCCCTTCAAAGACGGATCAAGATCCTTCTTTTTCTGTTTTGGTTGCGTTTGCCATTTTCTTTGGACTGATCATGGCTGACATGGGGTACGGATTAGTTATCTTATTTGCCTCTCTTTATTTTCAGTGGAAAATGCCTTCTTGTTCTGGATCTAATTGTAGAATGGTTGACCTTGGAAAGATACTTGGCTTAGTAACATCTGTTTGGGGTGGACTAATTGGGAGTTTCTTTGGAGTATCCTTTCACTCAGGACTCTCTCCTTTCATATTCTTAGCTGAAAAAAAAGCTTTTTATCATCAGATGATGGGAGACATAGTTTGGGGAAAATGGATTTTAGATTACCCACAGCTGGTTCAACATATTGAAGTAGGAAATTCTCCTTTGACCTTGGAGGTCGTGAGTGGAGGGGTACTGTCCACTCCTATACAAAGAATTTTAATTGACACTGTCATCAAAGAGTTTGTTTTAATTGTTGGAGTTTGTCATCTTCTCTTTTCCATGTGGAGGGGGCGTTCCAAAACCAGAACACATTTCGGCTGGTCATTTTGTATGCTAGGTGGTTATTTCATTCTGGCGGATTTCCTTGATGCAACCCTTCTTCCGCATTATATTTTCTTTTTTTCAAAGGAAAAACTTCTTTTGGTAGCTAATTGGGTCACTTTTTTTGGTTTTCTGACAGCACATTTTTTTGCCATTCAAGAAAGAGGATTCCTCAGCGGTATACTGGAGTGGATGAATGCTATACAAATTTTTTCTGATGTCCTTTCTTATTTGAGGTTATATGCTCTTGGTCTTTCTGGAGCGATTATTGCTGAGACATTTAATTCAATTTCTCTTTTTCTACCGTGGCCTTTCTCGTGGGGGTGCCTCTTATTTGGACATTTGATCAACTTTGGGCTAGGTGTAATGGGAGCTGTCGTTCATAGTTTACGATTAAATTTTTTGGAATGTTATCGTTACTCGTTTGATGGTGGGGGTCGCCCTTTCCGCCCCTTGTCTATAGAAAAGTAATTATACTTAGTGAGGCGTCTTGTGTTTGATTTTAATATGGTTGGTCCAGGGTTGGCTTTAGCGTTCGGATGTATCGGAAGCAGTTTAGGGTGTCAGATTGCTGCTTCAGCTTGTTTATCGGTTATGTCCCAAACCGATGAAGGACATGGCAAGTTGATTGCGATGTCGACTGCTCCGGCCTCTCAATCGATCTTTGGTTTCATTTTGATGCTTCTAATGAAGAATGCTATTCTTTCTGGTAATTTTTCCCCAGTGAGTGGTGTATTTTTAGGTATTGGTTGTGGTTCTGCCTTAGCAATTTCTGCTGTAGCTCAAGGGAAAATTTGTGCGGCAGGAATCTATCTTTCGCTTAAAAGACCTGAACATTACGGAAAAGCTTGGGCACCGATAGGTGTGATAGAATCGTTTGCTTTATTTGCGTTCGTCTTTTCTTTGTTGATCCTTTATTAGCCGAACACAAGGATGTGTGTTCCTGTGCATAGAAGAAGAAACCCTATTGCCTTTTTCATATGTGGATTCTTTTCTTGTGCTCGTTGCAGCAAGATGTAGATTGGAATTTGCAATCCTAGAGAGAGTAAGTTTGCAACCTGCGCAAGAAGTAGATTATTTGTGAAGGAAAGAGTTGCAGCTATTGAATCCACTCCGAGAAATGTATCGCAGATGAGAAGAAGACCGATTGAGATAACGCCTAGTCGGTGATTCGATTTACTGAATAATCCCTTGGCACTCAGCTTATTAAAGGCTTTCTTAAACCTTTTGTTAGGTTCGTTTGATTCTATTGCTAGTCCGTATCCTGTGTAAAGGATGGGCAAAGAAAAGAATCTTACTATCCATTTGGCATTGGAAATGATAATAAATCCTGCAAATAGAAGGTTAATTCTAATGATAGCCTTCCCTATTAACATGATCCTTAAGGCCCTGGGCTCATCTTCTTGTTTGAGATTGAATATTTTAAAAAGTGCAAGAAAAAGTGATAAGTTATCTATTGTGGTCAATGAGCAGACTAGAAATGTTGATAGAAATTGTGTAGCTGCATCTCGTTCAGTTAGGACGCTGGTAGTGTCTATTTGTTTCCAGAATAGCAAAATTAAGATAGTGGAGAAGGCAACTAGAGTTCCTATACTTATAAGCATACGTGTTGCGTGAAAGGGGGAGATCGTTTTTGGCTGGTTTGCAACCATGATCACAATCAGGATAAGGTAGAACCCTGCTATGAGTAGATGTTCGAGCATGTTTGTATCCTTTGCCTGTTATATTCCGAGTTATTCCCTTCCTTATCCTGTCTTGTCTTTTTCGATCTATTAGTCGTTGAGAGAACATTTCTCCTGGAGAATCTTTATTTTTAGCTTTCTGATTTTTGTTAGCTCGTTGTATCACGCGATCTAATTTAATCAGTGATGAGTGGCCGATTCCACTCTATTTGCAAAATCGTAGTTTTTCTTTGTGTAAGCAGATTTTATAGGGTGTTTCAATGCCAGCTATTCAGCAACTTTCCTTGATTTTGTACACTTTTCTTATTGCAGGCTATGTCGTCTTAGATGGCTATGACCTGGGTGTAGGTATTTTGCATGTTTTTAGATGCCGAGAAACCGATAAGAAGAAGTCTTTAAAAGTCATAGGATCCAAATGGGATTGGAATGAAATTTGGCTTGTTTCTGGTGGGTGTGTGCTTTTTGCAGGCGTACCCAAAGTGTCTGCTGTATTATTCTACTCTTTTCGCTTTATCTGGCTTGCTCTTCTGATTGGTCTCATTATGAAGCCACTTTTTGTTTCTTATCGTAAGAAAGTAACACTTCCCTTTATTCAGAACTTTTTGGATTTTGGAATCTCTTTTTCATGTGCTTTAGTTGCTTTCATGGGGGGATTTTTATCTGGACATCTTGTAATTGGATTGCAGATTGATGCGGCAAGTGAAACTGCTATGAGCATATCATCATTCGGTTGCCCTTATTCGATAGTTATGGGGTTTACATCAGTTTTTCTTTTTGCAGTTCACGGTGCGTTTTATCTTTTGCAAGCTCTTCCCATTGATAAACAACATGATAAACAACAGGAGAGGATTGGTCGGTTCGTTGTCTCGTTCTCGATTTTGAGTGTAATATGTTGTCTTGTTTGTTTAATTCTTCTTCGCACTCAACATAAAGATGTTTTTCAAAAATTATTAATGAGTCCTCTTTCAATTTTCATGATGAGTCTTGG
>NZ_PPEU01000053.1:0-5264 GCF_003056015.1 Candidatus Similichlamydia epinepheli
TGTTCGATCTTTGCCTTTCGATGTTATTCCTGATCCATCTTGCTTACCAAGGTCAATTTTTGTAAAAGCATTGGAAAGTGTTCCTGGATCAATTTCCCACTCTTCTTGGATTTCTTCTTATTGGAGTGACTTCATATTTGGTTTGCGTTTGTTATCAAGAATTTGCACCGATGATTTGTATGTTATTCATGGAGAAAATGACTTTTTCTCTAAACAAGAGCGTTTGGAAGGCATTAAGTATCACTGTTTGAGTGGACCGCATCCTATTGGCAATGGAGCTGTTCAAGTACACTTAGTAGATCCAGTAAAATCGATTGATGATGTAGTTTGGATTATATCTGTACGTGATGTTATCTCTTTAGCAAAGCATGGATTAGAAGGTCGTTACTGGTCTGAATCTTTTTTTTCAGTTACGTCTTCAGAAAAGAATTTCGAAACTATTCTTGTGAAAAGCATACTTGGAACTTCAGCTAAAGTTTTATTAGAAAATATCCAAGATAGATACGATTGTATCGATGATAGATTGATTTCGGGGGATATTTTTTCTGGAGAAGCTATTGAGTGGGATCAATTTGTTCGTTTGCAAGATTCTTGTTTGACCTTAATTGGAGACATGTCACAAATCCCTCCTTTCAGAGTGTCGAGTGAGAGATTAATGAATAAATTGCAATTTCGATATTGTTCAGATGGATTTCCTTCTAACGACATTTTTCCATTAGATCACTCTGTATATGAGAGAGTTTTGCCAATGGATATTCCAACTCCTCATCTTCTTAGATCGTGCTGGGCTGGTGATTGGAAAGAGGCTATTAGGTGCGGACTTTTGGAGATCACAACAGAAGAAGCTGCTATTTTATCATCTGTTTGTCCTGCTCATTTCGATTTTGTTTCCTTGATACGTTCTGCACTGAGAACTTGCTACATAGACCATGTTTCAAGAGGATGATGAGGTATTGGCAACAAGGGTAGTGTGGCTTTAATATCGGCTTAGTGAGTCTTTTCAAATTAGAGGGGAGGTGAATCTTTTGTTGGGATGGCAATCGCATTTGGCTTCATGGAGTGAGCGGGTAACAGAAGTAATTTTCTCGCGTGTTAGTTTTATTAGATCACTTTGTCGCACCATTTCTCTTCTGTCTTTCGGAGTTATTGTCTTTTCTTTTATTGGTGCCCCTCGTCTCTTTTTGAAGGATTTATCTTTGGATGAGTTAGACAACTTAGATGACTCTTTCCCGTCTAGAGATGTTTCGTTAGAGGTAATAGGATCTTTTGGTTTTGGTCAGGTTAATTCAGGTTGGGTTGAAGAGACGGATCTTTTGACTCAATTTTCTTTACTTTCACTCTCTTCTCGCCCAGATCTTTCCATAGAGAATAGTGGAGGTGAGTTTTACGTATATCTCACTAGGTCCAAAAAAGTTATAAAGGCATTTTTGGATGTGGATTACCTATTTAGTATGCAGGGCGCATCTCTTTTCCCAACGAAGGAAAAGATTTCAGCATCTTTGATAGTTAATTTCAGTCGTGTGAATGGAGAGATTTGGGTTAGGTTTTCTTCAGCTCGTTCTCCATCCACATTCAAAGAACTGGAGGAAGGTGATCTTTTTGTCCCGTTGCCTTCTATGAAAGTGCAAAACAAAGAAGCTAACGGTTTTGATGTTCAATATTTATCTTCTGTTGGATTTCAATGGGCTGGTGAGGACCTTTTACTTGAACACAGTGAAGGAATTCACTATCAACATATAGGACTGTTTCGTGGAAAAGGAATGTCAGAATCTTCTTTACATATCAAAGTAGGCAATTGTCTATTCAAAGAAGATGGAGAGTGGGTGGTAGCAGCTCCAGGCGATAGGACTAGAGGAAAGATCATATTTCAATTGGAAGAGGTTACTGATAACAGGCTTATTTTTTCTGTTTGGGATTTACAAGGAGGGGTTAAGAGAGGTCTTTATTTAACAAAGGTTCAAGAAGGCCTTGATTTAGGAAACATTAGGGAATTACGTCTATCCGCAGTTCGTTCTGAAGAACACGTTGTTCTTCAAATTAAGCAGCAAAGAATCTCTGTACGATTGGGAGACTATTTGTTAGTTCAGTATGAAAACACAGATAGGTTTTCTTTGAAGGTATTGAAGAGTGGACAGACACATGAACCTGGAATTTATATCTGGATAAAATCAATCGTTCGTTCAGAAGGAAGATGGCAGGTAGAAGCAAATGTTTACTCAGTATTACGCTCTAAATTCATACCTTGTCTGATTACAGACAACGGTTTTGGATATAAAAATATACAAAACGACTCTAAACAATCTCTTTCTCATGCTAGGTGTTTATTTCCAGATAGGTTACGTTTAGATACTGCCTTTTGATACACGTAACACCTCAGACAATGTTGTCTTGCCTTCACGTACCACTTCCAAGCCGTGTTCGTATAGGGATTTATATCCTTCTTCTTTAGCTTTTTCTCGTAAAATAGCGCTGTCAGCTTCCTGTGTTGTTCCTTTGCGAATGGAAGAAGAATTCAACATAAGTTCATACAGACCAAGACGTCCCTTATAACCCAAATTAAAACAAGATGAGCATCCAGCTGGTTCATAAATTGAATCTGGTACTTCTGGATAGAGTATGCGATTTTCTTCTAAAGTAGGGGGTCTAGCTTTTTTACAATCACAAAGTTTTCGTACAAGACGTTGCCCTATAGATCCAATAAGTGAAGAAGATATTAAATACGGCTCAATTCCCATATCGCGTAGGCGAATGATTGCTGATGGTGCATCATTAGTATGAAGAGTAGAGACCACTAGATGCCCTGTTAGGGCAGCTTGAACTGCAATGATTGCTGTTTCTATATCTCTAATTTCTCCAACCATGATGACGTCTGGATCTTGTCTGAGAATCTGTCTCAATCCTTTGGAAAATGAAAAACCAATTTTGGGAGAAACTTGAATCTGAGCAACATCTTTCACTTTATACTCAACTGGATCCTCAATCGTCATAATGTTAATCTGAGGTGAGACAATGTCAGAAATAGCGCTGTACAAAGTAGTAGTTTTCCCACTGCCTGTAGGACCAGTAACAAGAATGATTCCCTCAGGGGTTCTTAGCATGTCACGAAACTGAGAAAGAATCCTATCCGGCATGCCAACGTGGTCAAGTCCCAAAGTAATATTATGTCGATCCAAAATTCTCATTACAATTCTTTCACCGTGAAGGACTGGAGTCGTGCTAATACGGAAATCAATCTCGCGACCACCATATATCATTTTCACACGACCATCTTGAGGCAGACGACGCTCAGCAATGTCCAACTTAGCAAGAACTTTAATTCTGGTAATGAGTTGTGATTGAAATTCCGTAGCAGGTTGATGCCTCATATGGAGCAGGCCATCAATCCTATAGCGAATCAGCAGATGATCCTCAACGGGATCAAAGTGTATGTCAGAGGCACCTTGTTGAATCGCTTCCCTTAAAATTTCATTTAAAAGAGCAACAATAGGACTACTCTCTTTATTCTCAAGTAGATCAAGAGAAGACTCTTCAGAATCCTTCTTTTCTTTTTCTTCAAGATTATCTAACAGTTCGGAAGTTCTACTTTTACGACCTTCATAAACTGTATTAATCCTTTCAGAAAGAATTTTTGGGTCACAAGCCTCAGTGCGAATTGAAGAACGAAGAAGCCATGAGGTCTCTTCGATCACATCAAGATTATTAGGATCGGCAGCCCAAATCCAAACTGCGTCTCCATCTTTTTTAAACGGTAAAATCAAGTTTTTTTTGGCGAAGGAATAAGGAATAGACCTAATCAGATCCTCCTCAAAACTATTAAGAAAATCTTCTTGCATTTATCGACCAAAGATAAGCTTAAAAGTTTGAGGTAATTTAGCTCTAATTCCCTCCGTCCTTCTTCCATATTTTTTCAAAGGAGCAGGAAGAAGGTCTCCCGGACGCCTTTTTAAAGCTTGTAATTGAGTAACTTGGGCGTCTTGCTGAAGAGAGTCTATGATTTGTGGACGAATTAAAACAAATGTCTCTGTAGAACGATCAGACATAGTGTTATAGCCGAAAAATGACCGAAATAGAGGAAGCTCTCCTAAAATCGGTAAGCCATTGTGTCTATCTTCAATATCTTTTTGGCGGAGACCACCTATAATTACACTCTCTTGATCACGAATCCTACATAGATTTTTAATGTTACGTGTGTGTATTTCAGGACGACCTTCAACGCCTCCACGATGAGATTCAAACGTCAAATCACAGTCCATTGTGATGTACCTTTCATTCTCTTCTTCATGAATTACAGGCTTAACTCGTATCTTAATACCGTATTGAGCTCGTACATATGAGTCTTTAAAAAGGGTAGATCCCCCAGAAGGAACAGCAGTCTGCCCAACATTAACGGATGTCTCCTCAACTAGATTTATGACTGCAGTTGTACCATTCATTGTGAGAAGGGATGGATTAGCATGAATTTGAATGTCCTCTTGGCCAACAAGGAAATTAAATGCGAAATCAAATGGTGGAATTTGTAACAGTTCAGCAGAAGAACTCAAAAAGAATTGGAGAATTCCAAAATCACGCCTTAATGAAGTAGTTGAACTTCCTGGGAAACGCACTCCTGATGAGTCATTCCCTGAAGCTTCTGAACCAATTGAGATAAGGCTAATACCAGATTCTCCTCGTTCAGTAAGAGATTTTTCAAACAAGATAAAATCAATTCTAACCATTTTTTCTGGGACATCTAATTTCTTAATCAGATCTAAAATGTGTTGGGAAAGATATGTCTCAATTGCCAAAAATAAAGTGCTTGTTTTCATATCGACAACTACGTTGTAGTCTCCCCATGTAGAACCTCTCTGTTCTTCTGAAAATTTAGCTAATCCACCAGGAACTACCAACGGAGAGACTCCAGTTCTTTCCTCTTCGACTTGTGATGCTGCATTTTTGATATGCTCAACAGCTTCTTCTTCACTTAAAGGAGGCCCTGCAGTAGCCAAAATACGACAAATTTTCGCAATCACCTTCCCAAGTTCAACAGGATCAGTGTGCTTTACGTTGTATCGAATGATTTCTTTTTTGGCAGGACCTGAAAGACCATCTTCAATTTTTTGCATGATATTAGCAGCTCGATCTACTTCTTCTTTCGAGCCAATCAAGAAAAGACCACCAGGAGATATTAAAGGGACAACTTGTAATCCAACACTGTCCAATTCGCTAGATTGACTAGAAAATGATAGTGAATGCCCCCAAGAAAGAGGGTTGCCTAAAGCACTTCT
>NZ_PPEU01000054.1:0-5162 GCF_003056015.1 Candidatus Similichlamydia epinepheli
TGTTACATGTCCAATCAATAAAACCACTATAGAGGTTCTCTTGGCCAAGGTTAAAAATTGTGCACAAACCTCTCTTAATTGTTGTGGAGACCCTGGTGTAGAAGACAAGCTGTCTTCATATGTGGTTTGGATGGAATCAATTACCAAAAGAGATGGGTTAACTTTTTTAACTGTTTCCAAAATTGATGTCACATGACAATGGCTCAGACAAAAAACATCTTTTGATCTCAGACCGATTCTGTTTGCACGAATTGAAAGTTGCTGTATCGATTCTTCGCCAGAAACATAAAGAACTGCTTGGCTGGTTTTTTTCGATAATCCAGAACAAATTTGTAGCAAAAGGGTAGATTTTCCAATTCCAGGATCACCACCTAGTAGGATCAAGCTTCCTGGGACGAAACCACCACCTAAAACACGGTCTACTTCCTGAATTTCAGTTGAAATGCGCTTTGGCTCTTCCGATTGAGCATCCAATAGTCTTATAAGTTGTATTGGCAGTCTATCTGCTATTGGAGCGTTAATTATATTCTCCTTTAGCGTATTCCATTCACGACATGATGGACATGCTCCGCTCCATCTAATAGCATTGTATTTACACTCTTCACAGATCCAATTTGTCTTCTGTTTGCTCACGTTCCTTTATCACTCCTGTCAGCATAAAAAATGCTTCTCGAGCAGCCATTTGCTGTGCCTCTTTTTTTGAATGGCCTTCTCCTTTACCGATTAAACAGTCTTCTAAAATAACCCCACAAGTATAGTTTCTATCGTGATCTGGGCCAGAAGATGACAGTGTTGTGTAAATCGGCTTACCCTTTTTTGTTTTTTGACATACCTCTTGAAGTTGAGCTTTCCAATTTTCGCAAGGGTTTTGAATAACATGTTCGACAGCCGGACAAAGAAACTTCAGTAGGAAATTACTAGCTTGTTCTAAACCTCCATCCAAGTAAATTGCCCCAGTAAGAGATTCAAATAGATCAGCCTCAATCCTGATATGTGATCGTTTGTTAGATGCACGTTCTCCTTTACCAAGAAGGATGTGAGATTCCAAATTGAGTTGCTTGGAGTAAGCATGGCAAGATTTGTCGTTAACGATGTTAGAACGAATTTTTGTCAGATTGCCTTCTGCTAAATTGGGATAATGAATAAAAAGATAATTTGCTGCTACCAGGTTTAAAACTGCGTCCCCAAGAAACTCTAATCGCTCATTGGTTGGACAATCAGTTTCGACTTCATTAGCATAGGAACAGTGTGTGAAAGCGCTCTTCAATAAATTCTGGTTTTGAAAGGAATAGCCAATCCTTTGTTCAATTTGCTTAGCGTGTTTTTCCCAGCAAATAGTTACATCTGACATTTCTTACCTTAGTTCTGTTTAGATTCACTTGCCTTGTTTACTCACCATACATTCTGGCATTATGCACTTTTTATTATGGTAAGGTGAACACAACAATGCGTTTTGTTTTAGGCCAGGAACAGCTCGGATTTTTTTTTCGTAACGGTTATTTGGGCTTAGAGCTTCCAATGAAAGAAATAGATTGCATTACTCTCTCTTCTTCTCTTAGAAACATGGTAGAACTTCGCCTTCCAAAGGTTACGGAAAATGCTTCTTCATTACAGATTTTATTTGGCGGAAGAGATATGTGGAGGGACTCTATTCTTTTACAGAAAATAATTCAAAAGGGTCCTATTGCAAAAATTGCAACTAGTTTGTGGTGGTCTGAGGGTGGTGTGCGTTTGCTTTACGACCAACTTATCTCTTTTTCTTATACACCCCAATCCATGTCTCATAATCCTTTTTTTCAATCTTTACAGGAAGGATATTTTGACTTATCACGCTACAGTTCCTTTTCAGATATTCTGGGAGGGGTTGCTTTATGTTTGGAATCAAATGTTGATGAGATTAGTGAGGAGACACCTCCAATAACAGTCCCTTTTTCTTGTCTGTTATCTCACAAGGTTGCTGGGGCGACTTGTATCTCTCGCTCATGTCGCATTAAGTTTCCTTGTGTCAAACAAGGGCAATCTCTTATTTGGTATCTCGTTGTGTTCGGGAAGGAGAAGAGCCGATATATTTTTAATGAGAGGGACCCTCATACTAACCGACCTAAAAGGCTAGGTTATTTCTTTAATGACTTTCTTACGTCTGATAGAAATCCATTTGTTGACCTGCCTTCTCCATTTTAATTTGCTCCTCATTGAGGTAAAGACACTTACTTTGTTACGATCGGCCCGCTCGTTGTTTAGGTTGTACTATGAAGATGTTTTCATTCGGTAGAAATCTCGAAAAAATTATCTTAGGATTTGTTCTTTTTGTACTAACTTTAGGTTTTGTATTTTCTGGATCGTCCTTGTCTGGGGTCTCTCCATTAAAAAAAGAATCTCAAATTAGGATCGGTTCAAAAAAATATGCCCCTGAATTTTTTATGTCGTTCAAGAGGATGATCTCTCTTGAGGGAACCATTGGGTGTGCGTTGAACGATCGTGTGATTGCCAGGGATTTCTTTATGTCTGGTCTTGTTGATTCCCTTTTTAAAATGGATGAAACGACAATTTATGGAGAGATGACTTCCAATATCGAAAAGGAAAAAAAGTGGCGTCCCTACAAGAACCCTGTTTTAAGTGATATCTCATTAGAAGGAATCTGGAGAAATTCTGCGCCTAACTTAAGCGATAGTTGGAACAGATTTAGGGAAATGTCTTTTTCTTTAGAGTCTTCTCCTGTGAGTGAGTTTGATTTATTCAAGTGCAAGTCAAATCTTTACGTATCTCAATCATTTTATACCGATGAAGATTTTCGTTCTCTTTTGCGATCACAGATCAAATACGAGACAGATGCTGAAGCCCTCATGGGACATTTGAATGAGAACAATTTACACTTTTTTGGATACATTACTACTGAAGAGTGGTTTGGGAAAAAGTTGATTGACTTGGTCGCGAGATGTATTTTGAGGGGAGCAGAAAGCGCCAGGAGTCAAGGCTTAGAGGTTACTCTTGAGGAGTCAAAGGCTGATCTCTGGGCAAGAGCAAGTCAAATGGCCGATCGTTTTACAGATGAAGAGAGAATGGTGGAAGCGAAAAGCATTTTTCAGTCTTTTTCTACTTTTTCAGGATTATCTAATTCTCGATTGGTTGAACTTTGGAGAGAGGTTTTACTTTTTAGGAAATTGACTGCTCAATATACAAGTTCACTTGTTCTTGATAGCACTATTTTTAAACATATTGGTAAATATGCAACAGAAGGGCATAGAGTAGTTCGTTACGCAATAGAGCCAGGGATTTTCCTAAGAGCAACTGATCAACAGTTTTTATTTCATCTTTACTGTAGCAAGATTGACCCTGATTGGTTCAGACACGATTCTCTTCCTAAGAAGTTTTTATCAGTGGAAGATGTGAAGAGGTTCTATCCGGAATTGATTGGATTTCGTTGTAAGGGTAAGCACAGGATTCTTCGTCAAGACGCTTTGACGCAGGTTTCTCCATTGAAGGAGCTCTGGACATGGCAGGTTTCCGATGATCACTGGGAATTTGTTCTTGAGCAGGAGCCGAAATTACACAAAGTTTATGGATCTCGTTTGGACAGATTATTTGCTCTTGACGATCGAGAACGTATAAAACTCGATCTGGTTTGTTTAGCAGAGATGGTTCGAGAAGATCCTGATATGGTTAAGCAATTTCTTAAAGATTGCGAAGATGATTCATCTAGAGATTTACAGATAGGGCTTTTCCATCCAGATTCTCCTTTCAACTTTCTGGAACAAGAAGCGAAAGTGGAATTTTTTGCTTTAATCGATCGTGCCCTTCAAGGAGACGAAGAAGCTCGTAAAAAATTGCAGTTTTTTACTCCGGATGGGGTGAATTTCATTCGGTTTGATCCAGAGGAGCGTGGGCCAGATTACATTTTGACTTTCACACAGGCTCGCATGGGAGGGGCCTTGGAAAACATCAAAACTAAAGAATTGAACGCTTATATGAAGAAGCGTCGTATAAAATCTTTAGAAAAAGCTGAAGCTAGTTATTGGAAGTCTGTTTTTAAAGATTTTCCTTCAGAGGATGTCTATGAAAAGCATCGGCGTCATTTCAATTATCTAAGAGAAGTGAGAGCTCTTCTTCAAGTAGGAGATCGTCGATTAGTATTCGAAAAAAAAGATAATGATGAAATCTCTCCTTTCGACAAGCAATGGCTTTTGATAACTTTAGAAAAAGATATTTTGCGTTCTCAGGAAAAGGCATATTATGAGCTCCCTACCTTTTTCGAAGATGGTTCAAAATGGAGTGAACCCGTCGCTTCCATTGCTGGTTGGTTGCTTTTTGACGAGCTAGTTGATGTGTTGCCTGGTGGGTTGTCAGAAGCAGAATCTGTTCAGAGTGCTGTACTGGAACTTCGCTCAATGCTGATTTCTCATATCTCTTCTTCTATATTAAAAGATTGGTTAAGTCAGGAATTAGCAGAAAGAGGGCCTCTTGTAATGGAGGAGATGGATAAGGCGACAGTTTGAGATATATTGAGCATGTCTAAAGATCAATATTGCTTGCATTGTCTCTTTTCTTTGTCTACTAAGGTTTTTAGATGCAAAAATCTTTCTGAGAGTTTGCAGGATATTACTTTTTTATCTTCTCGATATGCTTTGCCTAGAATGCATTTTTTTCTAAAAGAAGGAGATGAGGAATTCCGACTTGGCTGGCATGAAGATGGCATTGCTTTTGAATTAACGAGTAAGACACCTATATCTTTCTTTGGTGGTCTTTCTCTTTTTTTTGATTTTCAGGATGATAAAAGTACGCATGAATTGTCGTCTTCTTGTTTTATTTTTTCTTTCGAGCCACAATCTGAGAAGTTGAGGGCTTTATCCGCAAGACAGGTTTACCCTGGTGAATCTTCTTTGGATTCATCTTCGTTTGGTGCCATTTGGCTACCTTTGCAAGAGGGTGTGAATGGAGTACACTCAGTCAGGGGATGGTTGAATGCAGAGACTTTTCACTGTTATGATCCGCATTCACATTCTGTTTTTGGGTTTTCTTTTTCTTATTCGTGGGGGCCTTCTGGAGATTTTTTTTCTTTTTCAGCTTTCTTGAGAGAAGACTCAAAATTACTATCCGTGACCTCTTTATAACCTGACACACTACACCTCATAAAATTAAATTGCGGGTAAAGTGACTCGAACACT